>JAOLAV010000009.1 GCA_028338895.1 Fidelibacterota bacterium | reverse complement strand
TTTGACCAAAAATAAGATTTTCCGACTGATCCTTTATTGACTTAACAACATTCGGATGACAATGCCCTGTGTTTGTCACGCCTATGCCGCATGTGAAATCAAGAAATTGATTCCCATCTTTATCATAAAGATAAACACCCTCACCCCTTGCCGGTGTTATTTCAGTTAAATGTGTCCATACTGGAGATAAATAATTATGATTACTCATTTTTATCAATTCCATATGCAGAAAAAAATTGTTTATTTTCTTTAAAAGCTTTAGATGGACTAGAAATACCAGCAATACCCTTATCTCTAATTATTTGAACATGATCAAAATCAATAATTGCGGTTTGAAGGTTGGCCCCTTCGCCACTATTCTGCAAGATAAGGCCTTCTGGGTCAATAATTTGCGATCCACCAACTCCTCCAAGCCCAACTCCATTACATGAGACAACATAACACTGTTGAGTAATAGCTGTTGCCTGAACAACTATTTGTTCCTGCCTCCTATCGCCGGTTGTTGTCGCAGTTGGAATAATAATCAATTCAGCCCCTAAATGTGTTAAATCTCTAGCTACCTCTGGAAACATTATATCGTAACATATCATAATCCCAACTTTTCCAAATCCTTCTATTTCAAAAACAAATGGTTCTTTTCCTGGTTCAGTTTTTTCATATGGAGTCCATGGAAATCTTTTTCTGTAAATCCCAACGAGTGAACCATCGGGCGAGAAAACAGGAGTAGAGTTATAAATTTTATTATTTAAAGACTCATAAATACTGCCAGGTATTAACCATATTTTATATTTTTTCGCCCAAGTTGAAAAAATTTTAGTTAAATCACCTGGAATTGGCTGAGCTAACTTAGACATATCGCCACCAATACCTAAAGATGACAACTCTGGAAAAACAACAATATTTATGTGTGGAAATGTCAAGTACACGTAAGATAAATACTTTTCAATCGTTTTTAAATTGGTTTTTAAATCCAATCCAACAAACATCTGAACTGAAGCAATAGTTAAATATTTTTTCATATTTTTAAACCTTTTTAATCTTTATGCTTTTTTAAGGAATATTAATAACACCACCTGCTTCCAAAAGCTTTCGAGTATAAAGATTATTCGGTTTTGAAAAAACATCTTTTATTTCTCCTTTTTCTACACATTTACCATTTTTTAAAACAAATATTTTTTTAGCTAAATAATGGACTAATTGTAAATCATGCGTTATAAATATATAAGTCAAATTATATTCAATTTGTAAATCAATTAATAAGTTAATAATTTTGGCCTGAACTGAAATATCTAAAGCTGATGTGGGTTCGTCTAATATTACGAGATCCGGCATAACAATTAATGCCCGAGCAATAACGGCTCTTTGTATTTGCCCACCAGAAAGTTCAAACGGAAAACGATCTATTAGGTTTTTTTCTAAGCCAACTTCTGATGCAATTCTTAAACATTTTTCTCTAAAATAGTTTACTCTTTTTTTTTCATTAATGATTAATGGCTCGGCTATGGATTCCCATATGCGTTTTCGCGGATTCATAGCATCTTTTGGATTCTGAAAGACAGCACTCACCTTAGGCCTAATTTCATTATCCCCCCATGAAATATCACCGCTATCAGGCTGAGTTAATCCTAAAATAATCCTAGATAATGTTGTTTTTCCGCTACCCGATTCTCCAACCAAAGCCAAGCTTTCTCCTTTTTCAACTAAAAGGTCAATATCATGAAGCACTTGCATTGAAACAGAGTTTATTGAATAATATTTATTGATTTTATTTAATAAAAGAAGCCTGCTCATTTTTTTAAACTCTTTACTATAAATAATATTGTTTTAAAAATCAAAATATTATACAAGCGAAGTTGGTAATGAATTTAATAGGCTCTTTGAGTAAGAATGTTTAGGATTTGTCAGAATTTGATTAGTTATTCCACACTCTACAATTTGACCTTTAAACATGACTGCAACTCTATCACATATTTTTTTTACAATTGAAATATCATGGGTAATAAACATGATACTTAGTTCGTATTCTTTTTTTAAAGATAACAAAAGAGAAAGTATTTCTTGTTGTGTAATACTATCTAGAGCTGTTGTTGGTTCATCCGCAATTAATAGAGATGGATCTAGAGATAATGCTAAAGCTATAGAGATTCGCTGGTTTTGACCGCCAGAAAGTTGACAAGGATAGCTATTATATATCCGATCAATGTTTCTAAGTTTCACTTTTTCAAACCACTCTTTCGCCCTAGACCTTGCTTTTAAAGTGTTAATTTTGAATCGATTTCTAAGAACAAATTCAAATTGAAAGCCTATTTTGTATATAGGATTTAAAGCAGTAGATGAGTTTTGCGGAATAAACGCAATTTTCAAACCTAATATTTTTCGCATTTCGTTCAATGAAAATGTATGTATTGGGATCCCTTCAAGAAAAACTTCACCTTTTTTTTTGTAAATACTTTCGGGTAAAAGATTCATAACAGAGTTTGCTGTCATTGTTTTTCCAGAACCCGTTTCTCCAATAATTCCAAATGTTTCTGTTTTGAATATAGAAAAACTTATATCTCTTAGGATATTAACTTTTTTTTTATCTCTATGCCCGACACGCAAGTGGGAGACATCTAGAATAGTTTGATTTTTTTTATAACTTTGGATCATAATATTCTCTTAAGCTGTCACCAAGAAAATTACAAAGTACAACAGTGATGAAAAGAAATATTCCTGGCGGTAAAATTGTCCACCAACTATATAAAAAACTAATTCTAGATTGTGTGATTAATAATCCCCATTCTAATTCAGGTGGCTGTGCACCAAGCCCAAGGAATGAAAGTCCTGCTGCCATTAAAATAGCATACCCTATATCTGCACTGGCCTGAATCAATACAGCTGGGAAAATATTAGGAAATATATGTATTTTTAAAATATGAGCCCATCCTGCTTTCATGACTATAGAATACTCTATATAACCAGAAGATCGTATTTCGAGAGTCTTAGCCCTGACAATTCGTACGTACCAAGGAAACCATGCAACCGCAATGGCAATAATAATATTTATTAATGAAGGCCCAAGTAAAGCTGTGATAGTAAAAGGTAGAATTAACGGAGGGAAAGCCAAAAAACCATCAGTAATTCGAATTAAAACGGTATCAAAAAATCCACCTTTAAATCCTGCAATCATTCCAATTGGAACTCCAATTAAAGCGGCAAGAATAACAACGCCAAAACCAACAAAAAAAGAAGACTTCGCGGCCATAAAAGTAATCGAAAATAAATCTCGACCTAATGAATCCGTTCCGAAAGGATATAAAAAAGAAGGTGGTTGAAGGGCACGCTCAAAGTGTAAATCGTAATGCGATATAATCCCACCCCTAATTAGCGGAACAAAGAAACTTAATATTAGGATCAAGATTAGAAGAAAAATGGGAATATATATATTTTTAGGATATTGACTCATTTTTTCCCGTATCTAATTCTGGGATCAATATAGTAATATGCTAGATCTACTAAAAAATTGATCAAAAGATAAACCCCGGCATAAAGAATTGTCACTCCCATAATAGACGGGAAATCATTTGTCATTATGGATAAAATCCCAAAATGCCCTAATCCGGGCCAATCAAAAATTGTTTCAATAAAAAAAGAGCCACCTAGTAACATACCATAAACTAAGCCTAGAATAGTTAATGAAAGTACAAGGCTATTTTTAAAAGCAAGTCTAAACAGTATTGATAAAGGGTGAAAGCCTAAAGCTTGATAATTAAAAAAATGATCTTCTTGGAGAGTCTCTATTACAGAGGACCTAACTGTTCTAATAATAATTCCGACACTAGAAAGAGACAGGCACATTACCGGTAAAATCAAATGGCTAAAGACATCTCCAAAAAAAGACCAATCTTTTGTTATAAAAGAATCAAATATTAGAATACCTGAATTGATAGATAGTTCTGTCTCTTGAAAGTGAGGTGAAACACGCCCTTGCAGTGGTAGCCACCCAAGCTTTCCAAAAAAAAACATTTGGGCAAGCATTCCAGACCAAAAAAGAGGTAATGCAATACTGCTAAAAGCAAATCCTCTAATTAATATTGAAAAACGGTTTTTCCTATAATATCCTGATAATATCCCTAGGGGAAAACCAATTAATATTGATAGGCATAGAGATAGTGTTACAAGTTCAAATGTAGCCATAAAACGATGACTTAATTCATCTCGAACTAATTGTTTAGTCCGAAGCGATGTTCCCATATCTCCTTGAATTAAATTTACAAGGTAATCAATAAACTGCTCAATTATCGGTTTTTCAAAACCATATTTTTGATTGGCTATATCAATCTGGTCTTGCGTTGGATGTGAACCAACAACTAACATTATTGGGTCATTTGGGAAAATACGAGCCAATAAAAATGTAATTAAAATGACTCCGAATACAGTAATAAATAGAGTCATAAATCTTTTTAAAAAGAATATTTTCAATTTGAATTCCGCTCTAAGCTATAAAATAAAATTGTTGCGTAGGCTGGATTATTTTTAAATCCAACTAAATTTTTTTTAGTTACAATCCATGCGTTTAAATCAGCAATGGGAATAACAACACAATCTTCAATTAAAGTAGATTGTATTTGACTGTAAATTTCAAAAGATTTTTTTTTATTAACTCCTTCAAGTCTTTTTGCAACTTCTATGAGTGAATCAATTTTTGCATTAGAATAATAAGACAAGTTAAAAAGAGGCTTTTCTTGGGAAGAAAACATGTTATATAGCCAATCAGATGGAGACGCGTAGGTAGGCCACCATGCCATTTCAATAATATTTGGTGAAGTTTTAAATTCTCGAGCTTTAGCCCATATTTCAGACCATAAACCAGCATGTAAATCAATATTTAAACCAATTTTTTTACAATTGGCCTGTAACATCAAACACGTTTTCCAATATTCATTGGAAGAGGCTACATAACTAAGTTTAATTGACTTTTTTTTGTCAAAATTTGAATGCTCAACTAACTCCTGACCTTTTTTCAAATCAAATTTAAACTGTTTTTTGGGTGCAGAAATTCCAGCTATTGAAGATGGTATTAATCCCGAAGGTTTATTTGCTAATCCATTATAAATATTTTCTATAATACTTTGGTAATCTAAAGCAGAAGCAATCGCTTGTCTTATTTTAATATCATTAGTTGGTGGTTTATTAACATTAAGTATTAGTAAATGATTCACAAAACTAGGAAAAACTTTCACTTCTAAATTGGGATTATCATCAAAGCTCTTTAATGCTTCGATAGGAATAAGAGAACAAATATCAGCTTCTCCTCCTTGAATCATTTGAATCCTTGTCGCTGGTTCAGACACAATTCGAAGGTCTATTTTTCTAAAACTTTTTTCTGAAAACCCACGCCAGTAGGTTTTATTTTCTTCCAAAATAATACTTTGATTTTTGATCCATTTTGAAAGTACATAAGGTCCTGTTCCTGCAGCAATACCAGCTCTTATGCTGTCTCTACTCATTTCTGCTAATTTAGGTGAATAGATCCAAGCGCCATACTGAGCGCTAACAATTAAGTCTAAAGGAGTTGGGTATTTTAAATGGAAAAGAATAGTTAAGGAATCCACTATTTCTATTTTATCTAAAGGATCCCAAATGAACCCAGCGCCTTCGCCTATTGACTTTGTTCTTTCAATACTTATTTTTACGGCATTTGCATCAAAAATATGACCATCAGAAAAAGTAACGTTATCCCTAAGGTAGAATGTCCATTTTAGGCCATCTTTAGATTTTTTATACGATGTCGCAAGCGCAGGGATAAACCGAGGTTCCTCTTCAGAGGCGTCATACCAAAGTAAAGGTTCATAGATATTCGACATTGGTAAAATTTCCAATGAAAAAGCCGATGCCGGATCCCAGTCTTTTACATCGTCATACATTAGATAAACTAGTGAGTCCTCTTGAGAAGGAATATCTGTCTTAACACAACCAAAATTAATGAATAAAATAATGGCACTAAAAAAAAATAAAATAGAAGCTAAAAAACTTTTCTTAAAATTTATCATTAAAAGTTTAATTTATTGATTTTGATAATAATATCTATAAAATGGTCAAAATTAATTTGAAATTTTCTGATTATTTTGTCATTATCATTTTTTTTGTAATTGTTTTGGATTCCATTTTTAATCGACAAAAATAAATACCACTTGACACTTTTTTTTGGTTATAATCAATGCCAGTCCATAAAACATTATGATTCCCCGCTCTTTGAAAACCATCATGGAATTTGTAAATCATTTTACCTTCAATATCATAAATAGCTAATTCAATTATTCCAGATTCTGGAAGGTTATAATTAAAATGAGTTGAGGGGTTAAATGGGTTTGGGTAATTCTGACTTATATTAAATTGTTTTGGAATTTGTGATCCGTTTTTTGTATTTAATTGGTTTTCGTGCTCAATCATAAAAACCTGAGGCTTATCAGATGCAAAACTGGCGGATGTAAAAATAATATCACCATTACCATCATTATCAATATCTCCTGAAAATAATTTAGCTACGCGAACTTTACCTTGATCGCTTTCAGGCGTATAGTTGTCCGTTGTATCATCCATGAAAATAATGTTTTCTGTGTAGCTATTTATACTTAATGGATCACCATTAAGCCATTCCCAATCATATACAGCTTCGTTATAGTGACCAGCAATGTACAAATTTGGATTACCATCTCCATCTCCATCTCCAAGAGTTATTTCTCTTAAACCACCCTCGTAGCTAGTCAAATAATTAAAATTATTAAAAGATAATTGGCTCACATCAGTAACACCGCCTATCGCATAGAAATAACCGGGTGTAAGTAAATCTCCTGTTAAGCTATTTGTACCAGAGGTAACAGCAAAAAGTTCATTTGTTCCATCTCCGTTAATGTCTGTAATAACCATACTCTGATTCCCTCGTTCATAGGAATTCTCACTTACATAAAAGTCAGTTTGATATTCATATAAATCTTCTCCTACATTTTCGTAAACAATAATATGATAATATTCATTAGCAATGGTATAAATTTCCATAAGGCCGTCTTGATCTAAATCTCCTACTGAAATATTATATCCGCTCCAATTAGTCCAAAACGGATCTTCATACTCAAGAACCCAATTAGGGTTATTAAAATCATTGTTTTCTAATTCAAAAATCATCATCCTGCTACTTCCGGTTGCACCCCATGGTCCATCCATCACAGAAACAATAACTTCAGGATTTGGATCTCCATCTAATTCTGCCACAAGAATTTGACCTGCTTCCCAAATACTGTCTAAGCCCATATTCCATGTTGCTGTTGGTGTTGATAAAAAGGATGAAGAATCTATATCCCATTCAAAAATTTGAAATCCATTTTGGTTAGAAGACCCTGGCTCAGTATCTGCTATTGTTAAAATTTCAAGTAAACTATCACCATCTAGGTCGGCTACTGCAACACTCGAAAAATTATCATAAGAGCAACTAAGATCGTAAAAAGTATGAACCCACTGAACTTCAATTGAATCATCATCTACAGCTTCATAGTGATATACACCATTGCAATATTCTCCAGTGTAAGAACTAGATACAATAAAATCGCCATAACCATCACCATCAAAATCATAAGGTCCGACCATACTCCAGGGAGGTCCAGCAGGAAATAAGCCACCAGATCCCCACGCTTGATTATTCCACTTCAAAGAGTAAGAACTATCTATTTCTATTGCCATTAAATAAGATGAGAAAAACAGTAAAATAAGCGCGTATTTCATTTAAACCTCTTTTTGATTATAAACTTTTCTTAAAAAAGAATTAAAAGTGCTATTTAAAATAATGATTTAAATTTATATAATTATTGCATTATTTTAATTTTGTTTTGGGAAAAGATTCTATTAATGAAAATATCATTTTATAACTTATGTTCTTTATTGTTTTTCTTTGAAGTCGTTGTCTATGCTCAAGATCCATTTCTTGAGATTAGACCTTTTGCGCAACCCTCTTTTGAACAATTTTCTTCTCGAAATCACGTTGACCATCACTACCCATCAAGCAATATCCAAGATGGGTTTTTTCTTCGTTTTGATGGAAAAGAATTCGATAATGATGTTATTTTCCCTGATTGTCTCTCCGGTTCATCTTGCTATGATGGACATGCTGGGACAGATTATTATATGCCTCTAAACACTCCTATTCTCGCACCAGCAGGAGGCTATGTTTTATGGGCAGCTTTTTCTCCACCAGCGGACCCCTGTCCTGGTGGAATTGAACCGAATGGAGATCAGGGAACAATAATTGTTGCTCATGGGAATGGCTATTTTTCTTGTTATCTACATATGAATCCTCCGCTCAATGTCTCGGTTGGTGAAACAGTTATAACAGGAGATACTTTAGGATTCAATGGGAATTCTGGTTGTGCATTAAACGCACACTTACATTTTGAGGTTCGTAAAGAAAATTGGTACTTCGATACAAATGAACCATGGGCTATAAACCCTTTTGGTTGGTGGGGAGAGACTACTGATCCTATTGAACAAGTTAGGGGTAACCGCAGTGAATGGCTCTGGGTTTCAAACGAATTGGTGGATGATGGAGATAATGGTTTTCAGCGATATTATGGTCCTGACTGGACTTATCTGAATACAGGTTATCAAGATGATTCTTGGAGGGTTCCAGCTGTTTATAGTGTTGATAATAGTCGGCATTACGCTATTTGGGTTCCAACATTAGATGTCGAGGGGGAATATGATATCCAAGTGTTTTTACCAGAAAACCCCAATGCGGCAACAAGTGCTAAATATGAAATTATTGTTCAAAATGAAGATGGTACAAATTCAAAGAGTATTATCATTGTTGATCAAAGTTTAGGACTCGGTAGTTTTTCAACTATCACTACTCTCAATTTACCAAAGGGTTCAAAAAGTAGCGTCATCTTAAGAGATCATGTGAGTACAACATCTGTAGGTGAATATGTTCTTTTCGATGCAATAAAATTTGTCAATACAAATCTTGATATAGCAAAGGAAAAACCAATACCTAAAAGTTTTAAAATTTTTAAACCGTTTCCAAATCCATTTAATCCAAGTATTAGTTTTCATTATGAAATATTTATTTCAAGTGATATCAAAATTGATATTTATAATATTAGTGGGGAAAAAATAGACTCGTACTATCTACAAAAGATACACCCTGGATTACATAAGTTTAATTGGATTGCACAATCAGCATCGGGTAATTCTATACCCTCAGGAATTTATTTTTTCACGTTTGAATCAAGTGATTATGTTCATTCTGAAAAATTAATTTTTATAAAATGATAGATATTATAACATCTATAATAAAAAGAATAAACGTTGTTTTTTTCCTATTAATTTTTGGGTGTCAGCAACCAAATCAAACTCAAAAAATAATTATGAATAATATATCTATTATCCCAAAACCAATTTCAGAAAAAATAATAAATGGCACCTTTGATTTAAAATCAATTAAAAGTATTACTCTGAAGAGCGGCCATATTCAAGAGCGCCAAGCCGCAATATTATTCCAAAAATATTTAAGCCCAATATCTTCTGTACCTATAGTAAAAGAATCTAATTCATTAAATCAAATTATTATTTCTATAGATAATGAATCTGAAATAGAATTCGAAGGTTACAATCTTTCTGTGGGGGAGGGTGCAAATATTGAATTAATTGCAACTTCATTTTCTGGCCTTTTTTATGGTTTTCAGACTTTTCGTCAACTCTGTCCTGTAGAATTAGAAAAAAATATAAAACCTCGTATTTCAGATATTCAAAAATGTGTAATTATGGATGCTCCTAATTTTCAATATAGGGGGATGCACTTAGATGTATCCCGTCATTTTTTTGATGTTAGTTTCATTAAAACATATATTGATATGATAGCATTACATAAAATGAATGTTTTTCATTGGCATTTAACAGATGATAATGGCTGGAGAATCGATATAAAAAAGTATCCAGAGCTATCTAAAAAATCTGCTTGGTCTGTCGATAGAACAGATGAGCCCTGGAAAAAACAATCTCCTATTCTTCCAGGAGAAAAAGCCAGCTATGGTGGTTACTATACTCAAGATGAAATTAAAGATGTCGTAAAGTATGCTTTAGATCGTAATATTATGGTTATACCTGAAATTGAAATGCCGGGACATACATCTGAAGTTTTTGCAGCATTTCCGAACCTCTCGTGTAAAGGAGATACAATTCCTGTTAACCCTGGTTCTTATTGGCCCAATGAAGATATTTTTTGCGCAGGAAATGATCAAGTTTTTGATTTTATTGAAGATGTTTTAACAGAAGTAATTGATCTTTTCCCATCTCCCTACATTCATATTGGAGGAGATGAAGCAGAAAAAACAAATTGGAAAAAATGCCCTAAATGCCAAAAGCGGATTAAGATTGAAAATCTTAAAAATGAAAACGAACTTCAAAGCTATTTTATAAAGCGTGTTGAGAAATTTATTTTATCAAAAAATAAAAAACTTGTTGGTTGGGATGAGATTCTTGAAGGCGGTCTCGCAAAATCCGCAACAGTTATGAGTTGGAGAGGGATGGCCGGTGGAATCGAGGCTGCAACCGCAGGCCATGATGTCATAATGTGCCCAACTTCACATTGTTATTTCGATTATTATCAAGCCAGCGCCAATAATTCACCTGTTGCATTTGGAGGACTAGTAACTTTAAAAAAAGTATATTCATTTAACCCAATTCCCTTAGATCTAGATATTCAAAACCATAAATATATAATTGGAGCTCAGGGGAATCTTTGGACTGAATATGTTCAAACACCTGATCGCGCTCAATATAGAGTTTTGCCTAGAATGACAGCTCTTTCTGAAGTTCTATGGTCTGGTCCTGGTAAAAATACTTATGATGATTTTTATTTAAGACTTAAAAACTTAAAAAAACGGTTTGATTTTTTAAACTGGGTTTCTGCTCCAGGAAGTTTTTCAATTAATATTAAAGGTGAATTAAATGATAGCCTTAGATCAATTAAAGTCAATTTAAGTTCTGAAAAACCGGGGGAGAAAATTAGGTTTACACTAGATGGGACAAATCCAAGTAACGAATCACAGTTATACGAGCGTCCATTTTTAATCAAAGAGCCAAAAAAAGTGATTGCTGCAATTTTTTCTGATAATGTCCCTGTAAAAGAATATTCTGAGCAATCATTTATTTTTCATAAAGCTATGGGTAAAAAAATTAGATATAATGCAATTTTTAATGATCGCTATAGAGGTGCTGGAAAACTAAGTTTAATCGATGGATATAGGGGAACAACTAATTTTGGAGATGGATACTGGCAAGGATGGAAGAGTAAGAGCCTTGATGTAATTATTGATTTAGGTAAAATTACTGAAATTAATAAGATTATTTGTGGATTTTTGGAATCACATAGCTCTTGGATTTTCTTACCAACAAAAGTTGAATTATCTTTTTCAGATGATAGTTTTTCATTCTCAGAATTGATAACTAAAGAGATCCAAGATGGCCCTGAAAATGGAAAGCCAAACAGAATAGAGTCCGTTTTTAAAGATATAAACCTAAATTCAAGGTTTATTAAAGTAAAAGCATTTAGTAGAAAAATTTGTCCTGATTGGCACGATGGCTCCGGTGGACATGTTTGGTTATTTGCAGACGAAATTATTATTGAGTAAAATAAATCTATTCCTTGTATTTATAGTTAAATAACTTCGCTATCATCAAATTAAAAGAGGTTTAAATGAAAAAAATATTATTACTATTACTTTTTTATTCCTGTTCAGATGAACCTGTTGATATGGAAAATGTACTCTACGATAGGAGTGGGCAATATATAACTGGTGATAATTTCAGTCCCTATTTTTTCTTTAATCAAAAAGTCTACAATGGCCCTGCTTTTAACAAATATAGATCAGGAGAAAAAAGAGAACAAGGTCTATTAAAAAATGGTTACAAAGAGGGTCTTTGGACGGGATGGAATAAAGACGGGAAAAAGAGGTTTACCGGAGAATATAAAGAAGGTAAAGCAAATGAAAATTGGATCGGATACCATCCAAATGGTAAAAAAAAATATGAAGGGAAGTATGAACAGGGACTGCAAACAGGAAAATGGATTTATTATAATGATAAGGGTGTAAAAGAGATGGATGAATCTTATTTTGTTTGTACTGACAAATGCAAGGACTCACACCCTCCAGATAGAAGAGGTACGGCATATATATGCAAGCATTTAGGAAGGGTAATTAATCCTAAATAAAAAACTATTTAATCTCAGAAACAGATAAAAAATTTGTTGTACCAGCTATTCCAACTGGAACACCACCTGTAATGACGTATTTATCACCTTTTTCTAAAAGATTTTCTTTTTTTAGAACAACATTCGCAATGTCAGGAATTTCATTTGAGGATTTATATTTACCCACTAGGATTGGATTAACTCCCCACACTATTGAAAGTTGACGACAAATTGCTGAAATAGGTGTCATTGCAATAATTTTGGCATTCGGTCTATATTTTGCCGCCATTCTTGCTGTGCTACCACTATGAGTCATCGTAACTAATATTTTTATTTCCTGATCTTGTGCAACTGAACATGCCGCATGACTAATGGCTTGAGCAGTATTGATTTTTTCATGGTCCGGCTCAATATAAAATTCTTGATAGTCTATGGCCGATTCAGTTTCTTGAATAACTCGATTTAAAACTTTTATAACTTTATTGGGGTGCTTACCAGCAGCTGTTTCTCCTGTGACCATTAAGCAATCTGCTCCATCAAGAATTGCATTCGCAATATCACTAACCTCTGCACGAGTTGGAACGGGCCTCTCTGTCATTGAATCTAGTATTTGAGTTGCGATAATAACAGGTTTACTGGCTTGGCTAGCTTTAGTTATGACTTCTTTTTGAATTAGTGGAACACGCTCTATTGGAAGCTCAACCCCTAAGTCTCCTCTAGCAACCATAACAGCATCAAATGCTTCAATTATAGAATCAATGTTGCTTACAGCTTCCCATTTTTCAATTTTTGCCATTATTGGAGTATTATATCCATAGTTTTTAACTTTTGACCGAAGTAGATCATAATCAGATGCGGACCTAACAAAAGACAATGCAAGCCAATCAGCTCCTTTTTCTAATGATAATTTTAGATCTTTTTCATCTTGCTTAGTAAGGGTTGGAACATCCAAATCTATACCCGGAAAGTTCACCCCTTTTCTGTTTTCAACTAGACCTGGAATTACCGTTTCACAAATTAAAGTCCTATCTGAAACCTGCTCCTTGACGAGCAAGCTAACTAGACCATCATTAATTAAGATTTTTGCACCTGGGTTAACAGCTTGAAACCTGACTCCATTAGATACAGGAATAATATTTTCACCATTCTCTTCGTTACTAATTTTTATAGATTCACCAACTTTAAGATGTAGTGATTTTTTCAAATCACTAACACGTATTTTGGGGCCTGATAAATCAGCTAAGATTGCAGGTCGTTCACCAGAAGGCAGTGACATCTTTTTTATTAAATCAAAAAAATCTGATTTTTCTTCTATAGTGCCATGAGAAAGATTAACTCTAAAGCAATCAACTCCTGTATTGACTAATGACTGTAAAGTTTGTTCGTCTGAGCAACTAGGCCCAACTGTTGCAATTATTTTTGTTCTATTTGTTTTCATAAACCTAAATTACCTTATTTCTTTTTTAAATATTTAATTTTGTAGTTGCAAAGATTTTAATTTTTTAAAATTACTTTATAACTTAATTGAGAATTTGAGATGCTAGGAGCCTAAATCGATTAATTTCAACATCAAATTCAATTTTATTGGTGTCTATCATTCTAAATGACCCTTCCATAAAGCCCATTGGTGTTTTTAAAGGACAAAAGCTTGTATACTCAAAAGAATTTCCGGGACTAATAGTAGGCGTCTTTCCAATCACCCCAGGCCCATGTATGTCCTCAGAATTACCTAAACCATCAGTTATATGCCAATAGCGGCTAACAAGCTTAATAGTAGTGCTAGAAAGATTTTTAATGACTATATGGTACGAAAATAAATAGCTTGATTTTATGGGATCAGATTGATGTGCCATATATTGGGGTTTAACATTTATAATAATTTTATATTTCATAACTTAAAATTAACTATTTTATTTTTTTTATAATTTTATTTTTTGTGTAATCAAAATTGTCTTTATCATTAAAAGTTATATTGATTAAGGTGACTTTTTTAAATCATCCTTTAAAAGGCTAAATACTTTTAAATTAAAATTTTTACATTCTCTTTAGTTGTTTTATAATTTAAATATCTAAAGATTTTAAACTTAAGTTTTTATATTATTTGTTAACTTGAGATCAACCTCCAACATTAAAAAAGTCTGGCTAGAACAAATAACTTTTTCTTTCTTATATAATATTTTCTTCTATTAAATTATAAAAATTCAACTAAATGAACTTTCTATAACTTCTTTCATAGAGGCTTGTGGGTTTAGGTATTTCTCATAATATTTAAATGCATTTTTTCTTTTTAGTTTATTTAATTTTTTATCTTTTAAAAGCTCCCTACATGAATTTATAATTTCATCTCTATTATTGTAAAAAGTTACTTCATTATTGGTCAATGGCTCTCTAAATAAATGCTTATTTCTTTCAGTGACAATACAAGACCCTGATTTTAAAAACTCTATTAGTTTCCATGGAATAGATTCTCCAAAACCATTAGTACTAATAACAACCGATGCCTTTTCAATGAAACTATCGTAAGTCTTTTTATTTGTATCCACATTTGTTACACAGTCTTTGTAATCTTGGTGAACGTCATGAACAAACCACATACCACCATAAAACTGTTCCTTAAAACTATTTTTAAGAGTTCTTATTATACTCGCTCTGTAATCGTTTATTGATTTCGAATGCTTGTTTTTCCAATCATAATACTGGACTTGAAAAAATATATATCTTTTATTGGGAGGATATCTAAATGCATTTTCACTAACAATTCTGGAACCGTTATTTTTTGTGTTTTTACTAGTCTCTATAAACTTTTCTTTGATTTTATTAGGTATTTTTGACGGATTTGAAATTACTTTTGCTATGGTTTGTTTTATTTTACTAATTTTAATATTTTTTAAATATCTTTTATCAGTAACCGTTAAATAAAAATTTGGTCCAAAAGGCTTTATAAAGTTTGGTTTTTCTTTTTCTAAAAATAATTTATTTTTTTCTGTTAGAGCTCTTTTGAATACAATTGAACAATTTTGAAAACTATGATGTGAAAAATAGTTATCCCAATCTTGTAAATCTATACCAACTCTTTTTTTAGTTTTTTTTTTTATAGAAGTAATTACAAGCTCCGGACACCAAGGATACCCTTTAATTGTTCTAATAAATTGGCTATTTTGAATTTTAATTCGATTATTAAATAACATGGGCATAGACCTAAAATCTAAACTGATAAACCCTGTTTTTTCTAAATCCAATAACCCTTTAACAACATAAGAAGTATGTCGTATATCTTCAGTCAAAAAGATTATAACTTTATATTTAGGCTTAGAAGGTATCAATTTTATATTTTAAAAATTATTCTATTTAATTGATAATTAAAGACTTTAATCAAATCGCTCCTTCATCAACCATTTTACATACCCATGGAACTACTTCATCTAAGATCGAGGTCAAATTTGTTTTTGCTTCAAAACCTAATATTTTTTTTGCTTTCTCAACATCGGGTATTCTTCTTTGCACATCATATTTAAATGGTTCATCGGATGTATACTTAAAAGGTTTTTCGGGATTTAACCTAAACCATATTTTTTCAGCTAATGTCAGGACATCGGTAGAAATATTGTTTGAAATATTGAAATCATTATTTTTAGATTTTGGATTGAAGATACATTGATAGATGCCATCAGCTATATCACCTCCATAAGTATAATGACGAATCTGTTTACCATCACCAAGAATGTGCAAAGGGCTTTGACCTTTGTAAATTTTTTGAATAAGATCCGGTACTACATGACTAAAAGCTAATTTAATATTCCCTGACATCACTTCCTTATCCAGCTGTGCTCTTTTTTCTCCAATCCCGACAGCATTAAAAGGCCTAACAATAGAATATGGTAATTCATATTGTTCCCATGCACCTCTGCAGAAATATTCAGTTGCAAGTTTTTGAAACCCATATGTTGAATCAGGGGGAGGACAATTATACACTTCAGATTCTGGTGTTGGATAAACCTTAGAGTTCTCGAATACCATTGAAGACGAAATTACAATAATCTTTTTCAACTGCAGGTTTTTATGAGCCCAAATTGCTGAGTCAAAAGCTGAAGCAAAAATACGTTCGTTTTCAGCTAATAAATCATACGCAAGCTTATGAAAAAAAGAAATACCACCTATCCATGATGCTGCTGCAACAAAATATTCAACTTGATGGTCTTTTAATTTCTTTTTTAAAAGGTCAACATCTTTTACATCACCCGTATAATGATGGTAATTCGGATTAGCATCATACTTTTTTTCTTGTTTACCATATTTCCAATCATTATCAATTCCAATAACTCTGTGATTATTACTTAATAATTTTTCTACTAAATATCCCGCAATAAATCCTCTATCACCTGTAACCAAAACTGTACTCATTCCCCCCCCCCTTAATAGGCTTCGCATAAACTGTTATTCTTGAAAAAGGAATAAACAAGTTAGTGTTAAATATAAATTTTATAAAATTTTCCAAATGTCAACAATTACTTTATTTTTGATCTTCAATTTTTTGTAAACCTTGTGAGGTGCTCCTATAATAATAATACTACACTTTTTGATTAATTCTTCAATACCAATAAACCCTTTGTCTTTGACATACGGATCTGAACAAAATACGCTTGCACCCTCAAAAATCAGAGATTTCTTTATTTTATATGAAAGCGAACCTCTAATATCATCAATATTTGCTTTAAAGGACATCCCTAATATTCCAATATTTTTATTAATTAGATTATTCTTCTTTTTTAAATCATTAATTATATAGTTTGGTAAACCTTCATTTACATTCATTGCTGCTTGACCTAATAGAAAATTATTATTGTAGAAAGAAGATAGTTGCATTGTGTCTTTTAGTAAACATGGGCCAGCTGCAAACCCAGCTGAAGGAATACCTGAAGCACGATCATAGTCTTGCATCATTATTTCTCGAATTTTATCAAAATCTTCTTCATAATCATTCGCTATCATATAAAACTGATTTGCAACAGCAAACTGTATATATCTCCATGAGTTAGAAAAGAGCTTCATTAGTTCAGCTTCGCCAATTGATGTATATATTATTTTTCTTGTAACTAAACTGAAGAGCTTTCCAGCTCTTTTTTTTGCATTATCGGAGAATCCTGCAACTATTTGCGGTAACTTTTCAAGTTCTGAAAATGCAGATCCTTGCACAATCCTTTCGGGGCAATATGCCAGATCTAAATTAATATTTTCGGCTAAAATCTTTAAAATCTTTTGGCAGGTTTTTGGAAAAACCGAACTTCGAACTATCACAAGCTGTGATTCTCTAAAAAAAGGTTTTAAAGCTTTAATGTTTTCTAAAAAATCACTTATTTTAGGATTAAGGTACTCATCAACAGGAGTACCAATCGCGATAATAACTGTACTTGAAACAGAAATAGAATTTGGATCTGATGAAAAAGATAAGTTTTTATTCTTTATGTTTTTATTTAAAAGTTTATCAGAATTATGTTCAATATACGGCATTTCCCCTTTTTTGACTTTTTTTAACAACTCTTTATTATTATCATAGCAACAAACTTTTAATTTTTTTTCAGCTAAGTATATTCCAAAAGGTAGCCCAACATGGCCTAATCCTCCAATGATACAAATATCAAAAATATATTTTTTTTCATTCATAGAGTTTTTTAAAGATTTTTACTTAATTTTTTATAAACTTGATTAACTGCATTTTTTCTTTTTGAATTTAATTTATAATTCTTACTATTTATAATGATTTGAATTCTTTTAGCTCTTAAGTGTGGACTTTTTTTCGTTATTTTTTAATAAGTAAAAAACTAATCCCAGAGATAACATAACATCGATTAAAAGATTGTTCCTAACATAAGTTTGATTGAAAAATATGGCTAAAACTAAATAAGCCATGATATTAACCATGATATTAAATATATATATATATAAAGAAAAAAAGAACAAAGACTTACGGGTCGCTTTTTTTAACGATGGGATTATACTGTTTAGTTTTAATCGCTTATGAACGATAACAAAAAATCTCTATATGCAGTTATAATATTTTTATTCATTGGTTTTGTTTTAATACAAAATAAGCGTTCAAGTACCTCTTCCGAGATTACAGAAAATGAAATTATGGGACATATAAGATATCTTTCACATGACAAAAGAGAAGGTCGGTATCCTGGCTCTCGAGGATCAAAAGACGCGATCTCTTATATTGTGAAAAAATTTAAATCTTTTGGCGTTCTTCCTGGAGTAAATAATTCATATATTCAACCGTTCAACATAAAAACAGGTGTTGAGCTCGGAGACTCAAATTATACAAAAATCAATAATAGAATATTAAATGTTAAGGAAGATTACATTCCCCTCTTTTTTTCCGGGCAGGGGAAGTCATCAGGTATCGCTGTTTTTGCAGGATATGGTTTCAAAATAAACGAAAAAGAATTAGTTTGGGATGATTATAAAAATATTGATGTTGATGGTAAATGGGTTATTGTGATGCGACATAGCCCTGAAAGAGAAAATAAACATTCAATCTACACTGAACATTCTTCTCTTCATAAAAAAATGTTAGTTGCCCGAGATGCCGGTGCTATTGGAGTCCTTTTTGTTTCTCAAATAGAAGATGATGGTCTTTTCCCACTTCAATATATGAAAGGGTACAGCAATGGTGGTATACCAGCTCTGCATCTTTCTAATGATATTGCAGATGATTTATTTAAGAAAATAGGATGGACAAGAGAAAAAATTCAAAAAACTATGAATAAAAAACTTGCTCCTCTTAATTTTGATTTAAATAGTATAAAAATTGAAACAAATGTTAATTTATTAGCTCAAACCTCAAGAGCTGCAAATGTAATCGGTTTAATAAAGAGTGGTAACCGTGAATTTCGAGATGAATATGTAGTAATTGGCGCACACTTTGATCATGTTGGTCGTGGAGGTTTATCATCTGGATCAAGAAAACCTAAAGAAAACTTGATCCACCCAGGCGCAGATGATAATGCTTCTGGAACAGCTGGTTTAATTGAGCTAGCACAAAAGTTATCGGCTCAGAAAAGTAGATTAAAAAGAAGCGTTCTTTTAATTGGTTTTGATGCTGAAGAAAAAGGTCTTTTAGGCTCAAAATATTTTATTTCTAATCCAATAGTTGATTTAGAAAAAATTACAACAATGATAAACATGGATATGATTGGGCGAATGAAGGATTCAACCTTTACCATTGGGGGAGTTGGTACTTCTCCAATTTTTAATTCTTTATTAGACAGTTTATCCAAAAATAAAAAATTTAAAATAAATAAAACGTTACCTGGATTTGGGCCAAGTGACCATGCTGCTTTTTATTCTAAAGAAATACCTGTCTTATTCTTTTTTACTGGATTCCATGATGAATATCACACACCATATGATACTTGGAGACTTATAAACCTAAATGGACAAAAAAGTATTTTAGATTTTGTGTATGAAGTCACTTTTTTTCTAGCTCGATCGCCTCAAAGGCCTCTATTTAGTGAAGCTGGGCCTAAAAATAACTCAATGGAAAAAAGGACTGCATTTAAGGTTACCTTTGGTATAATGCCTAACTATGGTAGTGCGGCTATTGGTCTAGAAATAGATCAAATTTCTAATACTGATGGCCCAGCTGCAAAAGCTGGAATAGTTAGTGGAGATATCATAAAATCAATTAATGGGAAAGAAATTAAAAATATATATGAAT
Source organism: Fidelibacterota bacterium (assembly GCA_028338895.1). Classification (GTDB taxonomy): domain Bacteria; phylum Fidelibacterota; class Marinisomatia; order Marinisomatales; family UBA1611; genus JAOLAV01. The sequence continues at coordinate 14,067 of JAOLAV010000009.1, read as the reverse complement.
ATATGGAAAGGCTAGGCGAGTTAGAGTCGGGAACAAGCATCACCGTAGAAATAGAAAGGAATAAAAGGATTATTGAATTAAACGTATCCTTTTAAATAAAACCTATGCAGAATTTCTTGCGGCGTTAATATTTCCAAAAAGAGACCTTATAATTAGCTTGCCATATACATCATTCTTATCGTCTTCAATCTTTCTTCTTTTTTTATATAAACCATATTGTTGAATTAAAATCAATGGTGAAACAATCTGTTCTCTAAGTAAGATTGATGATTTTATCTGTGGTTTCTTTTCGAGTAATGTTTTTTGTCCTGATATTCTCAAAACCATTTTATGGGTTAATTCAAACTCTAATCTCATGTCTTCCCAAATAGATTTATACTTTCTATCTTTTTGTAAAAATTGACTTTTTTGGAAGTCTGTTTTTAACATACTTTGCATTGAATTTTCAATAATAGCTTGAAAAAAGTCAAATTGAAGATACATTTTTTTTAAAAACTGTTCTTTATCATCTTTTATCATATCACTAATTGCTGTACCTAATCCATAATACCCTGGTACGTTTTGTCTTATCTGAGACCATGCACCGACAAATGGAATCGCTCTTAAATCAGATATAGACTTTGAACCATTCCCACGCCTATCAGGTCTTGAAGAAATATTCGCTTTCTGATAATAATTTAGTGGGGTGACTTTATCCATATATTCCATAAAATCTTTTCTCTTAATTAATTTTAAATACTTTTTATATGAAATACTGCTCATTTTATCCATTAAAGGATCAAACTCTTTATTATCCGATTTAGTTTCCTTTGTTAAGACATGAAGTCCAGATGAAATTAATTGTTCAAGATTAAATTTCGCTGAAATTGTGTTTCCAAACTTACTTGATATCGTTTGTCCTTGTATCGTTAGTTGAATTTGTGAACCCATTGTTTTTTTATTAAGTGAAGTATAGTATTCATGGGTTTCGCCTCCACCTCTTGCTGGTGGTCCACCTCGTCCATCAAAAAAGATGATATCAATATTGTGTTTTTTCCCAATCTTTAAAATTGATTTCCTAGCTTGAAGAATTTTCCAATTAGCTGTTATATATCCACCATCTTTTGTTCCATCTGAAAAACCTAACATTATTGTTTGAGTGCTTTTTCTTTGATTCAAATGTTTTTTATAAGTATTGTCTTGAAATATTTCATCAAGGATTATATCCGCATTTTCGAGATCTTTTACTGATTCAAAAAGTGGAATAAAATCAATAGTGATATTCTTTTTAAATGCAGTCCCTTTAGCTAAAAAAAACACATGTGCAATATCTTTAGCAGAACAACAGTTAGAAATAATATATCTATTGCAAATTAATTCACCATATTTACTTTGTAAATCCTGTATCATTTGAAAGGAATAAAGAGTATCTCTAATTGTTTTATCTTTAACATCTAAAATGCTTAATTCATTTGAAATAGAAAATAATTCAGTGGTACTCATTATTTGTATTTTGTGATTTTTATAATCAACAAAATTAAGTGCTCTAATTATTTCGTTTCTATTTTGACGAACATCAATAGAAGAAAAAAAATATCCAAATAGTTGAATTGCATTTAATAATTCATCAATAATATCTGCAAAAATCCCACCATATTGATTAAATAGGTTTTTTTTGATAGTTGATAGGTTTCTAGAAAATAAGATTAATTTGTACTCTTTTTTATAAATTAAATGGTCTTGTAAATTGAGTTCAATATCTTCTAATTGTTCATAAATACCAGAAAAAGTAACTTTTTTTCTTATCTCTTTAATTTTTTTAATGTATAAGTTAATAATTGAGTTTCTTAAAAGTTTTGCGACTTTTACTGTTATCTCATTTGTAACAAAAGGATTTCCATCTCTATCTCCTCCTGGCCAAAAACCAATATTTATGAACCTTAAATTTTGCATATCAGCATTTAGATGTTTTTTAAGATTTTTTAATAACCCCGGAGATACCTTAAAAAATATATTTTCTAAATACCAAACTAGTTTAGATGCTTCTTCAAAGGGAGTGGGTTTTTTCTTTTTAAAAAAGGGTGTCCATCCCAACTGGATTAATACGTCGCGAATTGAGGAAGAGTCTTTTGTAATTATGTTGTTTTTTAAATCATCTATAATACCTAACACTCTGCTTGGATAAAATTGGGTTGGGTGAGCTGTTAAAACAATTCGTGATGCAAATTTATTTATTTCATTTGATATCTGATTTAAGGTTAATTCCTTATCTGTTATTTTATTAAATACAGAATCAATAGACCCATTTCCTTTAACATTATTAATCTTTGAGAAAAAAGCATCTTCTATCGCATCTATTAATACAACTTGTCTTTCGGTATATTGAATAACTTTAAATAAAAAATTATGCTTATCCGCTTTTTTCTTAATATTTGTATGTGTTAGAAAAAAGTCATTTATAATTTTTTCTGGATTTTCACCTAAAGCTAGTTTCTTATTTATAAAGCCATTTAATATTGGAATCAAATTCCCAATATTTTTTAGTCCCCCAAATGGCAGAGTTATAAAGAATGAGTTGTAAAGTTCATAGTTTAAAACAACGTTTTTATAATATTCGCCATCAGTAACAAAACTATGATTTTTTAAATTATCCAGTTTTAGCTCTTTTTCTAATTTTTTCAGTAAGCTCTAATACAGCCATTACATAATTATCAGCATGGTTGTAGGCATAAATAGATTTCCAAATGTCTCCATTTTTATCATAATTATTACTTTTTGCTTTATAGCCATTCATTCGTAAATAGTTTGCAATACTACCAAGAACATCAGGCCAACTGTATGGCTCCCTAATACCATTTTTATCATAATCTATTGAGTATGTTGTAAAACTTGATGGTATAAATTGACCAAAACCAAATGCTCCAGCATAAGACCCACCTATTTCTTGAGGATCCAATTGATCATCAAAACAATATTTTAAGAACTCCGCTAATTCTCTTGTTGCCCACTTTGATCTTCTTGGCATTTCATGAATTTGGGTATAAAGAGAATTAAAAACTGAAAATTGGGAGTGATGAACTCCATAATTACTTTCAATTCCAGCTATTGTGACAATAATAAATGGATCCATTTGATATTCATTTGCGATACCAGTGATTAATTTTTTATTTTTGTTGTAAAATTTTGCTCCAGCTGATATTCTTGATTCTTTTACAAAAATTTTACGGTACTCTACCCATGCTTTCTTTTCGTAAGGTCGAGCAAATCTTTCAGATATCTCTTTATGAATTTTTAGTTCAGAGTGAGAAAAAGCTTCCCGAACATATCCTTCTGGTATTGCTCCTCCAAGCTTCTCTAATACAAGTTGGTACGCTGAATCATCTTCTACCGATTGAGCGTTACAAATATTTATAGTAATTATAATTAAATAAAATAATTTCATTAATTTTTCCATTCAGCGATAAATAAGTTAGTATCGCCTTTTTTTAACTGGTTTCGATTCGATGCAAAAACAATATATTTACCATCTGGACTAAACATAGGGAATCCATCAAATCCATCAAAGTAGGTTATCCTTTCCATCATTTTTCCATCAGTATTAATTGAATAAAGATCAAAATCTCGTCCTTTGGGATCATGGAAATTTGAAGAAAATATTATTCGATTACTATTGGGAATAAAGTATGGTCCGAAATTAGCAGATTTGTTGGAAGTTATTTGTTTCTTATTGGAACCATCGGCATCCATTGTCCATATTTGTAAAGCCATTGGACGAATAGAATTATCTAAAAGTAAATCTTTGTAAGCTTTTATTTCTTTTGGTGTTTCTGGATGAAAAACACGCCAAACTATTTTTGATGCATCTGTATTAAAAAAAGCACCTCCATCATACCCAAGACGATTAGTTAACTGTTTTTTATTCGACCCATCTGTATCCATACTCCAAATATCTAAGTCACCACTCGCCATTGAAGTGTAAAGAATCTTACTTCCATCAAAAGCAACTGTTGCTTCTGCATCATAAAGTGGAGAATCTGTTAATCTTATTAAATTTTCACCGTTTCTATTTGATTTAAAAATATCATAATTAGGATAAATCTTCCATACATACCCGCTGCTATAATCTGGTTTTTGAGGACATTCAGAATAAGCTAGATGAGTGGAGGCATAAATAATATTATCACAACTTGGATATTCAAAATAACTACATGTTGTCACTCCACTACCGGTTGAAACCATTTGTGTTTTTCCCGTTTTTATATTCATAATATAAATTTGGTCACATAGGGAGTCCCCATCATGACTTTGATATATTAATTCTCTTCCATCCGACGAAAAATAAGCTTCAGCATTTTCTCCACTTGTTGTTAACTGACGGATATTAAAAAAATGAGTTTCTTTCTCTAAGATTAGATCATTATTAAATATATTATTCGGTTCAATCGTTGTTTTTAAATACACCAGAATAAAAATGAGAAATAAAACAAAAAATATTCTTAAATAAATTTTAATTGGCGACATATCAATAAATATAAGGTTTAAAAATTATCAAAAGACAGGACTAAAGATTAATATTCTAATTACATTATTTTTAATAAAAAATTATAGTTAATCGGAATATTCTCCTCCAAGAGATTGTTTCTTTAAGCTAGAAGTATTGATCCTTCTTTTTTTCTTCTGATAATTTGAATTTTTTTGAGGGAGACCCTGGTTTTACCCTCACTTAAAACAAATGAAACCCTAGTTTAACCAGCATATAGAATTATCTCCATAGGCTTCTTTAATCAGAAATAAAACCATCTATTTGTTTACAAACGATTAAAGCATTGTCTTCATTAACATTAATATCCCAAACCATACTGAGCATTATATAATTACCAGATTCACCATGTTTCCATCTTTGTATAGCACTATATCTTGATGAAGATATAGACAGAGAATCTTTTAATGTCTGTTGTATCTTTTTTGCCGCTTTTAAATCATCTGGATGTATTAAATCGTTTCTGTCGTATTTTTTCCCTGATAATTGGTCTGGCTGATACCCCATGATATCTTTCCAGTTACCGTCAGCTTTTGTTATAATACCATCACTTACTCGACCAGAAAGATATAATGAATCCGCAATTATTTTATTAAAAACACCATTTGTATTAGCTAGGTTTTTTGTAAGGTTGGTTTGTTCTGCTAAGCTTTTGATTTTTTCTTTTAAGTTAACATTTTCTTTCATTAGATAATCAATTACTGTTTGCAATTCACCTTGAGATTCAAGGTTTTTTTTTGGAGTAAACACTCCCAGTCCTGAAGATTTTTCCATCTGCTCCTCTTTTGATAACAATAGTAAGTGCTTGGGTGGAATTTTACCCTTAGCTATCCATATACTAAGAGCCTGAGGGGTGACATTAAAATATTTAGCTACGTCACGCTTTCGTTTCAAGCCCCGAATACTCATTAAGTTGTTAATTATTTCTTTAGCATTTTCCATAAAACTAAATAAAACCCTTGTTTTTTAATCTTTACTTAATTAAAGTTAAGCATAGTTTAATTTAATTACAAGTTTTAACGTACTTAAGCGTTTGTAATAATTAATTTTACTTTTTGAAAAGCAAGTTAACTTCTTTTTAATTAAATTTGTTTTTTACTAATATGATTAGCTAATGAGGTGTTGTTGTGAATATCAATAAAATTGCTTTATTGTACTTTTTTATTACTTTTGTTTTTGGTCAAAGCGGACTAATTCTACCAGGGCAAAAATCTGCAATCCAATCTCTTTCTTCTTCTTCTGGATTTTCAGATCAAGAACTCAACGAGTATTTAAATCAAAAATATGGGAAAGACCTCACTCAATTAAGTCGAGATGAAGGTGCGCAACTAATAAGAGGTTTCCAGGAGGGTAATATCCTAAAACCTTCAAGGGGTAAACAAAACCTTGATTTGGCGGTCGCTCTCGAAATTGGAATGAAGAAGAGGTTTCATTTTTATGATGGAACAATAAGAGAAGGTGAAATACTCTCTAATGATGGTGAAATTGTTCGATTAAAAACGGGAAGTGGCACTTTTAATATTCCAAAAGACCAATTTCTTGCAGAAACAGCTGTAATCACAAATAAAAATGGTGAATTATTTAAGGGGTCTGTTTTAAGTGAAACCGCTGAAGAGTTTATTATTCGAACTGCTTACGGTGATGCCGTAGTGCAGAAAAAAAACATCCAAAGAATGAAAAGATATCATGGTGGAGTACTCGATAGAGCTTCTGAGGAGAAAACAGTTTTTTATCAGGGCGAGTCAGCGCTGATTGGTGTTTTTTTAGACCCCACAGCATTCCCATTAGCTGGAAACACATTCTATTTGAGCGGTCTTTCTATTGGTTACGGACTAACAGATAAATTCATGGTAACTTCTAAAATAGGTTCTGATTTTAATAATGATCTTAATCTTCATCCTAGGTTAAGGTTTTATCATAAAAAATCAGCGGAAAAAGAAGTGGCTGCCGCTTGGGGAATAGGACTGCACAGGGGGTACCCAACTGAATCTATCATTTCAAAATATTCACACGCTATTAATGTTGATAGTTCTGGTGTTGCAATTCCCTTAAATGAATTTTTAACTAACAATGGATCTGTAGAAGGTGATGGCATAACTGTAAAAAATGTTATAAAAAATGGTGATAATAGAGTTTTTTATTTTGAGGGGTATCTTGTTTTTTCTTCAAGAAGAGTTAACCCCACTGGAAGGGGGAAAATTGGTTGGTCAACAGGTCTAAAGTTTTCAAATGCATTCATGGATAGAGATATATTTATTAAGGATTCTCTTGAAATTGGCGACAATAAACACTCTATAGAATGGAGTGCTGATAAAAAATATACAATTCCTTTTCGAGCTTGGGCTTCTCTTGAATATGACCTAAGAAAAGATTTAAAGTTTTTAGGTTCGGCTTGGGTAGATAATGGCTACAGATCAATGCCGTTTGGAACTGCTTGGAGTGACTACACAGGCGAGGATGGAACTGCTCCTTTGTCTTTAGAGTCTGCCGCTGGAACAGTAAGTATGATTGATTTTGATTTTGGCCTGCAGTATACAGTGAATGAAAACTTTAGAGTTGGACTTCATTTTCAGCAACCTTTTATAGATTTCTACTGGGAGTTTTTAGAATTCTAAAGGAATAACTAATGAAAAAAAAGATAGTCCTGATCTTATTTCTTTCTTCAGCATTTTCTCAAGCTATAACGGACAAAAAAGCGATAAAGTCCGTACGGCTAGAAAACTTTGTGAATAATTATACAGGTAAGATCATTCGTTTTCTAGGCCAAGAAAATATTTATATTCAAGGAGAACTTATTGGTTCAACATCTGAAGCTTTTATTGTTTTAGTTGAAGGCTCATCATCATCATATAGCAATAAGGGTATTAAATATGTTTATGTTATCCCTGAAAAAACTGAGTTTCTTTTAGCCTTGGGAGTTTCATTAGTTGGGGGTGTTATTAGCTACCTTACTTTGATTGTTAACCGTGAAAACCCACAAAATCCATTGGTCAGAGTAACTATAGTTGGTGGAGTCGTTTTGGGTGGAATAATTGGAAAAAACACTTTTTATAAGCCTTTAAAAATTGATATCTCAGGGAATATATATGACTAAAAATATTTTTCTTTTTTTTATTTTATTTAGCTTTTGCTTTCCCCAGTTTAATGAAGTAACTCTTGCTCCAACGGAAAAAAACAAAAAAGGAATCGTTATTTCTGGTGAATATTTAGGAACGTATATGAACTATGTTCACGTTTTAGTAAAAGAAAAAGTTCAGCACTACTCCTGTGATAGTGTTGATTTTATAACTTTGGTAAAATTAAATTCTCAATCTGTAGAAAACATAGAATATAATTGTAGTGAAAACACTCTTTCTGAAGAAATTTTATTTCCCCCTAAAATTAACCCCATGACGGGAGAGTGGACTTCTAATATTCCAGATGTTTTTAATAGAGAGATTCAAAAAACTCTTACATTAAAAAACAAATTAGACCCTAATAAAAGCCTTACTGTAGAAAAAAGTATTACAGAGCAAGATACACTTACGGGGTCTTTTAAAGCTCTCAATAACGAATTTTCTTTTTTAACAAAAAATGAAATTAGGTTATTGATAAGACAGGAAATGAGCATAATACAAAAAGAAAAAATAAATATAAAACAGAAAACCTACCCAAAAGAACTCTCACCTATAGAATATATAAATCGACACGGTATTATAAAAGTAATTGAACAGAGACCTGAATATTTTATTGTCCCGGGAATATTATTCTTTGTTTTTATGTTCGTGATGACTGTATAAATCCTATTCTTCACCTTCATAAACGATGTTTATTTATTACGTTAAGTCTTTTTTTTATCGCAGGTTGTCATAATAACGCACATATACGAACGCAAAAAATATTAGATAAAGGTGAAAAAGTTTTTTCTCTTAATGCCTCCCTTCCAATGGGTGGAGAAGCCCATTGGGTTTCTGGTTTACGTACTGAGTTTTCTTTTTTAAAGGGCCACCAAAAGAGTGAATCTGGTGTTTATGGTGGTTTGGGAATAATTGATCCTAATGGTGATCAACTAGGGTCTTTTATAGGATTAGAACATAGGAAATATATAAACATAAACAGTAAATCACCTCTGAAAGCGGGTATAAACGTCGAAACAACCTTAAGCAATTCTGGTAGTCATGTTTTACATTCAATCCAATCTATTAAAACAGGTACTTCTGAAAACGATAAATTCCCTTTTTATATTGGTTTTCATACTCTTTATACAAGAGGGTATAGATTAATACCTGATCAGATAAAATATAAATTTAATACACATGGAGCAGGAATATCATTTGGGTATGAAGAATATAATAGCTTGATGAAAAACGGGTCTATTGTGCTACAAGTAGATGTTTCCCTTATAAAAAATGAAATTTTAAATATAAACCCTAATAGTAAAAATACATATTTTTATGAAAACTATAATAGTGAGTATCAACCATTAGTCTCAATTGGTTTTGGTGTTAATGAATTTATACCAATTCAAAGTAAAAAAGAGATATTTACACCGCTTCCAGCGCCTACAAAGATCAATCATCAGTATAAATCACATGACCAAAATAGTATTCTAGGTGAAGAATTCGAGACTTTTGACCCTGAAACTGGAGAAAGAGTTAGAAAAAAGCCAAATACCTTTGACCCTGAAACTGGAGAATAAAATAAAAGCCTCTAAAAGTGAGTCTTTTATTGGTGAAAACAAGACCAATGTAAAAGAGGATGTTTTTGGAATAGTAAAAACCCGAACAACTCTTGATATTGAAAAGTTGGTTTTTTCCAAAGCAGGCCAAGACCATAGCCACTTAGTCTGGTCTTGCTGTGGGGTTTTTAGTTGTGGAACAGGTTTTACTTTAGCTGTACAGGTGGCGCAATGACCAATAGTTTTCCAGGCTTTTATTGGGCGGATTAATTGGCTATACCCTCCTTAGTCTAATTTTAAATAATAATTTAAAATCTCGATTTTTGAGTAAAAATTTAAATATCGCAGACACAGACAATTTAACACTTGAACAAAAAAGACTACTAGAAAAGGAATACTCTTCTAAAACAAAAAAATTAAGATATCGTTCAGCACTTAATGGATCGCTTGTTGCTATTGCAATAAGCTTGGGGTCCATTTTTAGTTTAATCATTTTGGCTGGTTGAGGATAATTAATTAAACATCTTATTAAGAAATACAGATCTAATTCAATTGGAACATCATTAATGATTCTTGTATATTTAAACATCGTGTATTTCTATCTTAGTTAGAAAATTCGATTTCTATTTATTTTTCTTCTTAAAAATTAAAAGTATAATTATGTCTGATCAAAACAATGAACGTAATACATCTATACCTAGAGGGTACACACACGAGGATACAACTGCTCGTAAAAAATGGGTTAAACAGTTTTCTGGAATAGAATTAAATGATTCTCTTCGAGATGATGTAGAAGATCTTCAAGGAATTATTGAAAACCATGTTGGGTTTATGCAAGTACCAATGGCGGTGGTTGGACCACTACTATTAGATGGGACTTACGCAAAAGGGGAGTTTTGTATTCCATTGTGTACGCTTGAAGGGACACTCGCCATGTCTATGAATCGTGGTATCTATGCCTCTAGTATTAGCGGCGGAACGATTGTAAGACATTTTAGACAAGAACTCTCCAGAGCTCCTGTGTTTATTTTTGATAATATTGATGAAAGTGTCAAATTTCAAAATTGGGTAAAAGAAAATGAAAAAAGTATTATGGATGTTGCTGAGAGCACTACAAATCATGGTAAAGTTTTAAGAATAGACCAGTACACAGTTCAGAATTATGTTATTCTCGATATTGTTTTAGATACAAGTAACGCTGCTGGTCAGAATATGGTGACACTCGCAGCAAAAGTAGCTTGTGAGTTTATTCAAGAAAAAACAAATCAAAACTATATTTTAGAATCAAACCTCAATAGTGATAAAAAAGCATCCGTACGAAATATGCTTCTCGGAAGAGGTCATGCCGTTACAGCAGAAACAACTATCAAAAATAGTGTAATGAGAAGAGTCTTAAAAATGGATCCAGATATACTTTTTGATTGCTGGAGTTTTTTTCCTATTGTATCTAGTATGGCTGGTACTCATGGTAATGGTCTTCATGTTTCAAATGCTCTTACAGCTATATATCTTGCAACGGGTCAAGACGCTGCATGTGTAGCTGAAAACAGCATCGCTCATATTGGACTTGAAAAAAGAGAAGATGCCTTAAAGTTTAAATTAACTCTTCCATCGTTAACCGTTGGGACTGTAGGTGGAGGAACTCGATTAAAAATGCAAAATAAAAACTTAGAATTACTTGGTTGTAATGGTGGGGAATACTCTTCAAGAAAATTAGCAGAAATTATAGCTGGAGCTGCTCTAGCTCTTGAAATATCTCTAATATGTGCAATAGGTTCTCATACATGGACAGACGCACACATGAAATATGGTAGAAAATAACATCCTATATGGATGTCCTCCAAAACCCCAAATTTAAATACTTATTGGGGAATCAACCTTTTTATTTTAAAATATGGAAAATCTTATTTTACATTTATAGTAAAATTGTCTTTACTTTTTATACTCCTTTAAAAGTTTTTGGAAGAGAAAACCTTCCTGAATCATCATATATTTTTTGCAGTAATCACAATAGCCATATGGATGTTGCTTTATTATCTGCCTCTGCTCAAAAAAGCTTTAATCACTTTGGAATGCTTGCGGCAAAGGATTACTGGTTTGATAGTTGGTTCAAAAGAAATTTAATTAATACTGTTATGAACTTGATACCTATTGATAGGAAAATAGATGGTGTTCGAAGTTTTCCAATCAAAGATACATTAACACTATGTAAGTCGTTTATGAATTATAACAAAAGATGTTTAATCTTCTTCCCAGAAGGTACCCGAGGAAAACCGGGTGAGATTACTCCCTTTAAAAGAGGAGCATCAACGTTTTCAATTAACTTAAATAAGCCTATTGTTCCTGCTGTTATTTTTGGTTCTCATAGAGCATGGCCAAAAGATAAATTTCTTATGCAGCCAGGTAAGATTTGTGTATACATTCTTGAACCAATTTATCCTAGTTCTTTTATAAAAACAGAAAGCCCAACGAATGAAGAAGTAAGTAAAGCGATCAAAGGTATGACCCTAGAACTTGAACAGAGGATTAAAGAAAAAGCGGAGTTCCTATATGAGTGAAAACAAAAAGTTTTTTGGTGTAAATAGTGAAAACTGGGGACATAAGTGGGGGTATCGTGACTCTAATTTTATTGTAAACGATGATAAATCTGTAACATTTACAGGAAACAGATATCCTGTTTGTGGTAAAAAACTAACAAAATTTATTCCGTTCGTAGAAGAAGCTCTGGGAGTTGAATTTGATATAAAACCAAAAGTTCAAGAGTTAGAAAGAAAATATATTGAGCAATATAATACAAATAATGACTTTATTGATGAGCTGAAATCTTTATTTGAAGAAGATAGATATACTTTTACAGATAATGAAAGACTCTTACATAGCCATGGACAACACTCAACAGATGAAGTATATAAGGTTTTATATAATAAACTTAAAAACTTTACAGATTTAGTTTTCTATGTTGAAGATGAAGAGGAGGCGATACAATTAATTGATCTTGCAAAAAAACATAATGTTTGCCTTATACCATACGGAGGTGGTACAAACGTAACAAACGCTTTAAGGGTACCAGAGGAAGAGAAGAGAATGATCGTTTCCGTTGATACTAGAAGAATGAACAAAATTGAATCAATTGATAAAAAAAACCTAATGGCTTCAGTGCAAGCTGGAATAACTGGAAAAAAACTTGAAGAAGGGTTAAATAAAGCTGGTTTTACTGCGGGACATGAACCAGATAGTTACGAGTTTTCGACAGTTGGTGGGTGGATATCTACCAATGCTGCTGGAATGAAAAAACATAAATATGGAAATATTGAAGATATAGTCCAAAATATAACAATGATTACACCTTCTGGTGTCATTAACCAAATAAAACCCTTAACAAGAGCATCAATCGGAATAAAAACTCAAAATATACTTTTTGGATCCGAGGGAAACCTTGGTTTAATAACAAAAGCAACACTGAAAATACATCCTCTACCAAAAAAGTCAGCTTATGAATCTATCATTTTTCATGATTGGGAAAAGGGTGTGAGTTTTATGCAAGACCTCTTTCAATCTAATATGGTTCCCGCTAGTGCTCGGTTAGCCGATAATCTTCAAATACGATTTGGTAGCGCTCTAAAAGAAGAGAAAGAAGGCTTTTCTGGTACGTTAGATAAATTGCAAAAATATTTTATTTTTAATATAAAAGGGTTTGATCCAGAAAAATTCACCGCAGCTACATTTAAGGTTGAAGGATCTGATTTAGAAGTAAAACACCAATTAGAAAACTTAAAGTCTTTAGCAAAAAAACATAAAGGTTTTATCGCTGGGGAGAGTACCGGTAAAAGTGGGTATTTAGCAACCATGGTAATTGCATATATAAGAGAGCTTATTTTCACCCAAAATATTTTGGGTGAAACAATGGAAACATCCGTTCCCTGGTCAAACATAAATCAAGTAAAAAGTGAGGCCTATAAACTTCTAATTAAACTTCATAAAAATTATAATTTACCTGGTAAACCTTTTTTCACATCTAGAATATCAAAAATATATCATACCGGTGTTTGTATGTATAACACCATCGCAATGTGCTTTGATGGGGTAGAAAACCCTGAAGATGTTTTTACCGAAATTGAGTATGCTCTGAGAGAAAATTTTATAAAAAATGGTGGCTCTATATCCCATCATCATGGAGTGGGGAAACTAAGAAAAGATTTTATGGTCAAAACCATCTCTAAGGGCAGTATAAGTATGATTCAAGGTATAAAAAAAGCCCAAGACCCTGATAACATATTTGGTGTAAATAATAATATAGTTAAAAAATAGTTTTAAAAATCATTATATATGCTTCTTAAGGATAAAGTCTTTATTGTAACTGGAGCCTCTTCTGGAATTGGAGAAGAGCTATGTAAACAATTATCAATTAATGGTTCAATAGTCGTTTGTGCAGCAAGGAGATTAGAAGAAATCCAAAGAGTTTCAAGTTTTATTAATTCTTCTGGTGGTCGATCTATAGCTGTAAAAACTGATATAACCAAAATAGATCAATGTAAAAATATGATTGATCAAACAATAAATGAGTTTGGTAGAATTGATTCCTTAATTTTAAATGCAGGTATTAGCATGTGGGCAAAATTTGAGGATATTGACGACATTAGTTTTTTTTATGACTTAATTAACACAAATTATATGGGTGCTGTTAATTGTTGCCATGTCGCTATTCCATTTTTAAAAAAAACAAACGGTAAAATTGTTAGTTGTTCAACGGCTCAAGCGATAATGGGTTTTCCCAACCACTCTGGTTATGTTGCTTCAAAACACGCGCTTCATGGGTTTTTAGAAACAATTTCAATGGAACATAAAGGTGAAGTTTCTGTTTTAGAAGCGGTCTTGAGTTGGATAAGAGGTA
>JAOLAV010000008.1 GCA_028338895.1 Fidelibacterota bacterium | reverse complement strand
TGTAGAAATGCCAACATTGGGTAATATTTCTCTTATCATTTCTGATAATTCTATAAAATGTTCTCGAGTATATGTTCTGTTCATCCTTTTTAAAATTCTATTATTTCCAGCTTGCACTGGAAGGTGTACATAATTACAAATATTATCATGCTTAGCCATTACTCGGAGTAAATCCTCAGTTATATCTTTGGGATGAGGTGAAGTATACCTAATTCTTTTTAGACCTGGTACTTGAGCAACCTCCTCAAGCAAATTTAAAAACTTCAAACCTTCAAATTTATAGGAATTAACATTTTGCCCTAAAAGAGTTATTTCACTGTATCCATTTTGAACCGCCTGATTAGCCTCATCAAGAATACTCTTTACACTTCGGCTTCTTTCACGACCTCTTGTAAATGGGACAATACAAAAAGTACAAAACTTATCGCAGCCTCTCATTATAGACACCCATGCATTTACTCCATTTTTACGATTTGGAAATAAATCTTCATAAACTTCATACCTAGATAATTTTGTATCTACTAAGCTTTTAGAATCTTTATTTCTTCTATTCAATAACTCGGGTAGTTTACGGTAAGAATCAGGTCCTAGAATAATATCAACAAAAGGACGATTCTCTAATAAATCCTCTTTTAAATTTTGAGCCATACAACCAAGTACACCAATAATTATGTCAGGATTTTTTTGTTTTATCAAATCATACCGACCTAATTGCGAATGGACTTTTTGCTCTGCTTGTTCACGAATAGCACATGTATTCACAAAAATAGCATCTGCTAAATTTATATCAAGGGCTTTTTTAAATCCTTCATCTAATAAAATAGATTCAACTAATTCAGAATCAGCTACATTCATTTGGCAGCCATAAGTTTCAATGAAATATGTTTTATTCTTCTTTATCATTTGATAAAATCATTAGTTTGAAATATCTGAGAAGAAAAAATCTAGTGGGTTTTGAGGCTCACCATAGTAGTGTATCTCGTAGTGAAGATGTGGAGCTGTAGACCTACCAGTATTACCAGAGAAACCAATCACTTCTCCTCGCTTAACCTTTTGACCATGTTTTACTTTTAATTTAGATAGATGTGCAAATAAAGTAGTATATCCAAGTCCGTGATCAATTTTTATATGATTCCCAAATCCTCCAACATAGTAAGCTCTTTTTATAATACCATCGGCAGGAGCATATATTGGACTACCAGATTTAACGGTGATATCTTGACCGTGATGAAATCGTTTAACATTATCAATAGGATCTAGTCGATACCCAAATGTAGAGTTTAGGTATCCTCCATCAACTGGTCTTATTGAAGGGATTTTTGAGATTCGATGAATATTTTTTTTCACTTTATCATAAATCGATCCATAACTTTTAATTTCAAAGTTGATTTCACGAGATATTTTTTCAACATCCATCTCTAAGATTGCAAGTTCTTTGTTTATTACAGGTGCGATATTATCAAAATACTTATTAGAATTAAGTGCCATACCTCCAATACCTAATTCTCTTATATCTTGATCAATATCCGGCATACCAGCATATGCTCTTAAAGCGATATCTTTATCTTCAATTACTTCAATCTGTTTATCTAGAGCTTTTATACGAGTATTTAATATTTTAAGACTTTTTGAAACATGATTGTAATTTAACCTAAATTCAGAAATTCTTTTTTCATATAGCCCAGTGCTAATTCTATCAGCAATAGCAAATATAAGTAATGTGATTAAAATTAAAGAGGCGAACATAAACCAAATGATATTTTTTTGGTTAAAATGCCATTGACGTACGTCATGATTAGATTCTTTTTGTATTATAATATTTTTAAGGAATGCCATATTCTATTTTGTTAGTGATACTCAAATAGTTTATAATTTTTCAAACATTAAATACTATTTATAATTTTAATTAGCGGAGGAGCTTTCTTCTTTTTCAATCTTAGAGATAACATGTTTTTCAGTTAGTAAATTTTTTTTAGTTTTATTGTTTTCTAATTCTTTATCTTCAATGCCAAATTCTTTTTTTATTTTTTCAATATCTATTTCTTTATTTTTTATTTCTTCTTTTAAAACGTCAACTTGACTGACTAGTTCAAAAAAATCTGTATTCCCAGAAAAAGTGGCCATGTGATCATTTTTTGTATGAGTATAAGCGAGGCTGCCTAATTTTTCGTATTGTTTACTAATATCTCTTAAAAGCTGATGTATCTCAAATCTTAATTTAGAAATACGTGTCATCTCCTCTGTTTTAGCCATTGCAATTTTACTCATTTCCTCAGCTTTTTCAACAGCAGAACTGCTCCAATCTTTCATGTTTTCTTTTAAATCATCCCAAAGTTTAGACATTAATTATTCCTTATATTTTTCATAATAATTTCTGATAAAAATTACAATAAATACATCAATTATTGTTAACTAAAACTTTAATTTGCTTAACATTCAATATTTCAGGTATTTCGGAAAGAAGTAATAAACCTGTTTCATCAAGTCTATTATCAATTTTTATTACAGAATATGCAAATTCATTATTTTTCTTTCTATTAAGTAAATATGCTGCAATATTTATATTTAAGCTCCCAAGTATTGTTCCAACTCGACCAATTACTCCAGGTACATCAATATTTTCTAGAAAAAGCATTCTCCCTTTAGGTAATAATTCCATATCATATCCCATTATATTAACTAGTCTAGGTCGCATATCATCAAAAACACTTCCATCAATTCTATAAATATTGGAATCTGTAAAAACGCTAATTGAAATTAAATTATTATAATTTGTTTTAGTATTTGAATAATTAATTGAGACCTCAAGGCCTAATTCTTTGGCAATTAATTCAGCATTAATATAATTAATTCTCTCTGGAACATATGGCTTGAGAAGACCTTGTAAATAAGCTAAAAGTATAGGCTTCATTTCTTCAATTTTACCTTGACATTCAATAACTACTTTTTTTGCAGGGTTTGATAATAATAATTGATTTTGAATATCTCCAATTAATTCCGAGAGATCTAAAAATGGCTGTAATTCTTGCAACTTTGACATATCTGAGATTGGCATATTAATAGCATTCATTAATTTTTTATTTATTAAATAATTAGATACATGGTCGCAAACAGCAATACTAACACCTTCTTTAGCTTCTTTTGTTGAAGCTCCTAAGTGAGGCGTTAATAAAATATTTTTAGCCTTAATTAAACTGTTACCATTATCAATTGGCTCAGAACTAAATACATCAATCGCAGCACCAGCAATCTTATTTTTATTAAGTATTTTAGCTAAATCATTCTCATTAATTATACCTCCTCTTGCAACATTGATAATGTAAGCAGAGCTTTTCATTAAACTAAGTAAATCATAATTAAAAAGGTTTTTAGTTTCAGCATTAAGAGGAACATGAACTGAAATATAATCAGAGTTTTTAACAAGAGAATTTAAATCTGTTATAATGGTTTTATTTTCATCAAACATTTCTTGATTTACAAATGGGTCATAGCCCAATATCTTCATACCAAATACTATGCAACGAGAAATTACCTCCCTACCAATTTTACCTAGACCTACAATACCGATAGTTTTATTTTGTAACTCTGAGCCAATTAATATATTTCTATTCCACTCCCCTTTTTGTAGCCCTTGATGCCCTAAATGAATATTTCTGGAGATTGCTAGTATTAGTCCAATAGTGTGTTCAGCAGCAGATATTGTATTTACATCTGGTGTGTTTAGTACTACAATGCCTCTTCGAGTGGCTTCTGGAATATCAATATTATCGACACCAACACCTGCTCGACCAATTACTTTTAAATTTTTTGAGGAGACAATAGCATCTTTATTAATTTTTGTTCCGCTTCTAATAATCCAACCATCTACATTATTTGCAGCTTTATACTTTTCTGATTCTGAGGCTTCGGGGATATAAACGATTTCAAGACCATAGTTTTTAATTATTTTTAAACCAGAGTCTGTTATTGGGTCTGTGATAAGAACTTTCATGAATTAACCAATTATTTATTTTATTGTTGAGACCTAATTAAATTAAGAGCTGAACCGGCTTTGAACCAATCAATTTGAGTCTTATTAAAAGAATGCTTACACTTGATTATCTTTTCAGAGTTGTCTTTATGCCTGATTTTTAAATGTAATTCCTTATTCTCTTTAAAATTAGTTAAATCCAAGAAATCAAATAAATCATCTTCTTTTATCAAATTATAATCATTTGGATTTGAAAAAGTTAATGCAAGCATTCCCTGTTTCTTTAAGTTTGTTTCATGAATACGAGCAAAAGAGCGAACTAGGACAGCTTTAACACCTAAAAACCTTGGTTCCATGGCTGCATGTTCTCTTGATGAGCCTTCTCCATAATTCTCATCTCCGACAACCAGTGTGGGAATACCTGCAATTTGATACTGTCTTTGAGTCGTTGGAACAGCTTCATATTTACCACTAAGGAAATTCATGATTAGATTTGGCTGATTATTATAAAAATTAATTGCTCCAGTTAGCATATTTTCAGAAATATTATCCAAATGCCCTCTATATTTAAGCCACGGACCAGCCATTGATATATGATCTGTCGTACACTTTCCTTTTACCTTAATAAGAAGTTTCATGTCTATAATATTTTCTCTGTTCCAACTAGAAAATGGCGTTAAAAGCTGGAGCCTATCAGATTTAAAATTAACTACTATTTCTTTTGAAATATTTTTAGTGTCTGGTGCTTGAAAGCCTAGATCTTTTACATCAAATCCTTGGGGAGGTAGTTCGAATCCTGTAGGTGGATCTAATTTTACTTTTTCACCTTTAATATTTACCAATGAGTCTGTTATTGGATTGAATGTTAAATCGCCAGCTATTGCAATTGCTGTAACTATTTCAGGCGATGCAACAAAAGCATGTGTGTTAGGATTACCATCCGCTCTTTTTGCAAAATTCCTATTAAATGAGTGCACAATGGTGTTTTTCTCTTTTTTTTCTGAACCTGTTCGATACCACTGTCCTATGCAGGGACCACAAGCATTCGCAAAAACCTCAGCACCTAAGTTTTTAAAATCATCAATAAATCCATCTCTTTCAATCGTAAACCTTACCTGTTCAGAACCCGGTGTGATCGTAAGCTTTGCCTTAGTTTTTAGACCCAATTTAGTCGCTTGCTTAGCAATTGATGCTGACCTTGAGATATCCTCATAAGATGAATTAGTACAAGAACCAATTAGACCTACTGCTACCTTTGTTGGCCAATTCTCGGCTAGTGCTATCGCATTCATTTCACTAATTGGAGTAGATTTATCTGGTGTGAAGGGGCCATTTATATATGGTTCAAGCTTAGATAAGTCTATCTCTAAAACTTCATCATAAAATTCCTCAGGATTATTAAAGATATCTTTATCAGCCTGAAGATTCTCCTTTACAGCATTCGCAAGTTTAGAAACACTTTCTCTTCCTGTTGAGTTAAGATATTTTTCCATTTGATTATCATATCCAAAGATAGAAGTAGTGGCACCAACTTCTGCTCCCATATTACAAATTGTTGCTTTTCCTGTACATGAAAGTTTTTCAGCTCCAGTACCAAAATATTCTATAACTGAATCGGTTCCACCTTTAACCGTTAAAAGACCCGCCACTTTTAAAATGATGTCTTTTGCAGTAGCCCAACCATTCAATTCACCGATTAGGTGTATCCCTATTTGCTTTGGGAATTTTAATTCCCAGGGCATCCCAGCCATAACATCTACAGCATCGGCACCACCAACTCCAATTGCAATCATACCTAAACCGCCGGCATTCACAGTATGGCTATCAGTACCGATCATCATTCCCCCTGGGAATGCATAGTTCTCTAAAATAACCTGGTGAATTATACCTGCTCCAGGTTTCCAAAAAACCAATTCCATATTTGCTGGATACAGACTCTAAAAAGTCATAAACCTCACCATTAACATCTTTAGCCTGGGAAAGGTCTAGACTAGCATTTTTTTTAGCTTGAATGAGATGATCACAATGGACAGTTGAAGGAACAGAAACTTTATTTTTACCAGCCATCATAAATTGTAAAAGTGCCATCTGCGCTGTTGCGTCTTGCATGGCAACTCTATCTGGATTAAAATTAACATATGACTTACCGCCGTTAAAGGGTTTATCAAAACTTTGGTTCAAATGACTATACAGAACTTTTTCAGTTAATGTCAGCGGTCTATTTAGAATAGACCTGGCTTTATTAATGTTGCCGTTCATTCCGGAATAAAAACTTTTTATAATTTCTAAGTCAAACATGGAATCCTTTTTTTAAAAAATTAATTGATATCAAACATAATATGAAAATATATGTATATATTATTGTTAGAAGTTAATTTCTAATAAACCATTTTTCCAATCTAGTTGACAAGTGATAACTATAATCTAAAAACATGCTAAGATTTATATCAATATTTTTATTTCTCACAGTACTTTTTGCGGGAATAAAAAAAAAAGTTATTCAAAGTGACTCCCAGACACTTATTTTTGAGATTAGTGTAACTCCAAATACAGAAGCAGATGTTTTTCCCATTAATATTTTAATTGGTCTTCCATCGGTCGGAAATCCAAATATTAAGATTGATTACAATGATAAAAGATCACTTGGATTTAATTCTGGTCAGAAATTAAATAATGAGCTAGAGTCATCTTCGGTTCAAAAACTGCAAAACCTAGAAGTACTTTCTTTGAAATTTTCTCCTCTAGCATCTCATACGGAGTACTATAAAACTATTCGGATTCAAATAGACTTCAATCAATTATTTGGTGATTACGAAGAGCCAAGTAACAATCAAATTGAATTTTTAGAAGATCGTATCATAAATTGGACAGAAGCAAAAAACTGGTTCAAAGAAAAAAAGAAGACGACAAAAAGAAGAATTAATTCTCCTAATGGTGAATGGATTCAATTTTTTTTGGAAAATGATGGAATAACTTCAATTAGTCATTCTCAATTAAATAATACAGCTTCAAACATATTGAATAAAGACCCTCGGTCATTCTCAATTTTTATGAGTAATGAATTAGGTCGATCTCGTACTCAACTAATAAACCAAGAGATTCCAAGCAATTTAGTGGAGCTGGGGATTTTAATTACAGGAGAAGAGGATGGAGTTTTTGACTTAGAGGATAAAATCATTTTTTATGGCAGAGGTCCATCTGGTTTTAACTTTTCCGAGAATGAACTAGAATGGCATCAAAATATTTATTTCAATACAAACTCTTGCTGGATTTTCATCCCTGAAGATGAAAATCTCAGAGGAAAAAGAGTCCAACAATCACCTCAACCAGAGACTGGAATTGTTATTGACTATGGATTAAGTAAAATTCATTTAGAATCTGACTTGATAAACCTTGAAGCATCTGGGACTGAATGGGTTTCAAACTCGATTATAAGCGGGAATTCGCAAGCGATACTTTTGAATTTAGATTCTCCAAAATCTGGAGTTTCTTTTAATTTAAAGTCAAGAATTAAAGGACATTCAATAACTGAGACATCTTCCTCTTATCATTCTATCAGTTTACATTATGGATCTATAAATAATGACTTCATAGGGTCTCCATTAAATTGGTCAGGTAACTCGTTTCGCAACCTAAATCTCAGTTCAAATAGTATTAATTTGATAAATGGAATGAATTTTTTTTATCTTAAAAATTCATCCTCAGACAATAATTCATCACCTTACATTGATTACAATCAATTTGAATATGGACGAGAATTAAATTTCTCAAATGAATATGATTTCATTTCTCCCATTACAGGACAAAATATCCGTTTTTTATTCTCAGGTCAAAATAATCTAAATTTTTACTTATGGGATATCTCTGACCCAATAAATCCTAAAACATTAATTATCGGAGATGATAATTTCTGCAATGTGAATGTTTCATCAAGTCAAGTAGGTCATTTTATTGGCTTTGACATAACTACTATAGATGAAATTTCAAATTTGACATTGAATAACAGTCAAAAAAATATTAATCTTAGAAATCCAGAATTATTATATAGTTATGTGATTATTGGTCCTGAAAACTTCAGAGAATTAACGAAACCATTACTTGATTTAAGAAGTCCCGCCATTTACGCTAGCCTCGAGGATATTTATAATGAGTTTTCAGCCGGGAATAAAGATCCAATGGCAATTAGGACTTTTATTCAATGGACGCAAGAAAAATGGTTGGCACCAAACCCAAACTGCTTATTACTCCTTGGCGATGCTGGTTATGATTATCGAAATATTAGAGGAAATAGTTCAATAATCGTACCAACAAATCAAGTACAGTCTAATAGATCATATGCAACTGATGATCTTTTTGTTACACTTTATGGTAATTTACCTGAAATTGCGACCGGAAGATTTCCAGCTAGAAATAGTGAGGAAGTAAATAATTTTATTGATAAAGTACTAGATATAGAGCTTAATAGTAATTTTGGACCATGGCGACAACGTATAACACTTATCGCCGATGACGCTGCAAGGCCAGAGCCTACTCATGGTTCTATTAATACAGGTAAATCACACACCTTGAATACTGAACAATTAGCTCAATTAGTTCCACCTGGTATAAATGTTAAAAAATTATATATGATGGAATATCCTGAAGTAGGTGACGCATCTGCTTATGGAGTAATAAAACCTGATGCAACGAGAGATCTATTTAATTATTTAAATGATGGAACAGCAATAATTTCTTATATAGGTCATGGCTCTCCCACTCAGCTAGCTCAAGAAAGACTTCTTGACCTTGGAAGAGGTGACTTAAACCAAATAAACAATTCAGGTAAATTACCAATTTGGATTGTAGGGACATGCTCTTTTGGCCATTTTGATGACCCTTTAACAGAATCCTTCTCAGAGGAGTTAATAAGAGACCCTATGAATTCAGCATCAATAGTAATTTCGACCACGCGACCGATTACAGTCGTAGGTAATGAACGCTACACGCAAGATTTATTTGAGAATATTTTTAAGGATAATAAAGTTAATGATTCTAAAATTGGGATAATTCTGCAGTCAATCAAAGATGGAAGCAATGAATCTAAATACTTTCATTTATTCGGAGACCCTGCCTTAAAAATACCAATGCCTAAATCAGTGATAGAAAGTATTTCTCTTTATCCTGATACGCTAGTTACACTCGGTATTGGCTCTTTTATAGCTGAGCAATCAATTATAGAACAAAATGGAAAAGGATTTGTTAGTTTTTTTGATGCGGATAGATTAGTTACTCGCGATTATGAAATATTATCTGAAACTTATTCATTAACATATAATTTAACAGGACCAACACTTTTTAGAGGGAAATTTTCTTTTAATGGAACGAACTTCGAGGGAAAAATTCGTATTCCAAAAGATATCTCCTACTCAAATGATCCAGCAAAATTAACCATATATATTCATGATAATGAGAATGAGTTGCTTGGCTCACTAAATAACATTATCTTAGCAGGAGGATCAGACTCAAGTGATTATTTTGGCCCTCAAATTACTTTTGAAAACACCATTGGACAGCGACTTGGAAATGGTGATCACTTATCTATCGAAGATGATTTAATAGTTCGGCTTTCAGATCCAATGGGTATCAATTTGACAAATGATCCGGGACATGAAATATTAATTTTAGATTTACAAACAAATCAATCTGAAAATTTCACGGATCAATTCTTTTATGATTTGAATAGTATAACCACTGGTACTATAAAATATTCTGCAAATAATTCAGAAATAAATATAAATATTAAAGCTTGGGACAGTGCCAACAATCCCAACAACAAAGAAATCTTACTATTTAAACAAAATCAAAATCAATTAAATATTAATAATATTTATAATTTTCCAAATCCATTTTCTAACTTTACTCAATTCACATTTGAAATAAATCAAACTTGTGATGTGAAAATTGATATCTTTTCAATCGGAGGAAGAAAAGTAAAATCCTTCAAAATCAATGGGGCAGTTTCGGGTTTCCATACTGTAAATTGGAATGGATTAGATTTTTTAGGAGGACAAATAGCTAATGGAGTTTATATTTACAGAATAAAAGCAATTGGAGAGAACTCAAGTATTACGCGTATCGAGAGATGTGCAAAATATGGTTAAAGCTTCAATTGAAAACACCCAATAACATTCTGGCCTCATCTTCTCCTAGAAGAAAAGAACTTCTGACACAGATTGGTTATAAATTTTCTGTCATATCAAGTAATATAAATGAAAATTTTGACCTTTCATTATCTCCCAAAAATTTCGCAGAGCATTGGGCTTATGAAAAAGCTAATTGTGTAGCTCTTAAAAATAGTGATTCAATGGTTATCGGAGCTGATACAATTGTTGTTAAAGATAAAGAGATATATGGAAAACCAAAAAAAAGATCCGACAGTTTTTCCATGTTAAAAAAGTTGTCTGGGAAAACACATCAAGTTATAACTGGAGTATCTATAATTTTTAGAAAATATAACCTAAATCTTACATTCAGTGATTCTACATTAGTCACATTTAATGATTATAGCGATGGTGATATATTAAAATACATAGATGATAAACAACCTTATGATAAAGCCGGTAGTTATGGAATACAAGATAGCTTTGCAATGTATATTAGAAAAATCAATGGCTGTTATTATAATGTTATGGGCTTACCATTATCAAAATTCCACAAAAATTATAATTTAATTTTAAACAAAAAATTAAAAAGTGATATTAATAGCTAAAAATATTTATATCGAAGATGAAAGGATAAAATATAAAGCCATTAAATCTTCAGGTTCAGGAGGACAAAATATAAATAAAGTATCAACGGCTATAATTCTTCAATATGAATTATTTTATAAAGATTACCCCAAATGGTTCATCCAAAACCTAGAAAATAATTTTGCGAATAAGATATCGAAGAAAAACATATTAACGATTAAAAAGAATAAACATCGATCCCAATTAACAAATAAAAAAGAAGCATTAAATAAACTAAAACAGATATTTAAAATTTCAGCTAAAAAAAAAGATTTCAGATTAAAGACTTTAATACCATTTAAATCAAAGATGAAACGATCATCGTTAAAAATAAAAAATAGTAAAAAGAAGGAATCAAGGAAAACACCAAAAATAGAGTATTAAAGTTTTTGTATTTGGCCACAAAAAGTTAATTTACTATAATTAAAAAAAACGTTTTGGCACAATTTTATAAAGAACTCAAAGAACTCAGGATATCACAAAAAATATCTCTAGAAGAAATTAGCGATAGAACAAAAATTCATATTCAATATCTTCAGGCTATCGAAAATGGTGATTTTAAAAATATTGAGATGCCATATCTTCGCCTTTTTTTAAGAGCATATTCCGAAGAAATTGGAGTTAATTCTCAAAGATCATTAGAGCAACTTGACTCCTTCATAGGTACTGTTCATACGAGTTTTAAAAGGAACTCAATTTCTGAAGACACTTTAGAGGATAGACCTCCTCTAAAAATTAAAAACTTACTTTCATTTATTACAGCAGATCAAAAAAAAAGACAAGACTACACTAAAGGTGCTTTCTTTTCAGCTATTTTTATTTTTGCAATAATTATATCACAAAAGATATTTAAAGAAGATAGTAATGCAGTGCTCACTGATACTGGGCCTTTGATTCAAGAAAAATCCATACCAATTACCAAAAATGATTTAATACAAAACTATATACTAGATCAATCAAGTGAAGAGCTATTAAATATAAAACCACCTTTTTTTATAAAAATAAAAGCTTTGAAACAAATTGGATATACCTTTAAAATTGATAGCACAAAAGCTAAATCAAGAATTTTGAATGCCAATATGGAAGAGGATTTAGAGTCTTTTATATCTAGGGGGGAATTGATTTTCAACTCTACTGAATTATTTTCTTTCTACATTAATGGTACTGAAATTAAAAATGTAGCCAATTACAATTATCCTATGCGATTAGTAATAAAGCCAGACCCACCTTCAATCTTTATCCAAAGGTATAAACCTCTCCCCTAACCACTCATAGGGCTGATGTTTTTCATCGACCTATCATAAAGAATCTACCCATTTTAACCCAAGATTGCTTTTGTTGGGTTATTTTCACTTTTCTACTCTTTTTACATAATATTTATTGACATTATTTTGACTGTTCGGTAACATTGTGGGTAGTAGTGGGTAACAATCCCTAAACATACAATGACCTTATCAAAAAATACATTTATTGGTGAATTTTCATATACACTTGACTCCAAGGGTAGATTAAATATTCCATCAAAATTCCGTCAAAGTTTATCAAAAGATAACAAGGAGACTTTTGTCATTGCGCGAGGACTTGACCAATGCATTTGGGTTTATCCATTGATAGAATGGAAACAAATTGAAAATAATTTAAGAAAATTATCCTCGATTTCGAATACACATAGAAGATTTATTCGCAATACAGCACGATATGCGTCACCTTCCACGTATGATAAACAGGGACGGATTATACTCCATCCATCCTTAATAAAATATGCAGGTCTAGATAAAGAAGTTTTAATTATTGGAATGATTAATAAAATGGAAATATGGAATCCTGATTTATTAGAAAAATTTGAGAATAAACAGGATGAGCTAAACTCTGAAGCCTATGAAGAATTGTCGAACAAAATCATTTTATAATGATTGATTCCAAACAGGTAGATAAGGAATCTCATACCCCAGTTCTTCTAAAAGAGGCTATGTTTTATTTAAATATTCAAAAAAATGGAATTTATTTAGATGGTACAGTAGGACTTGGAGGACATTCGTTATCAATTTTAAAAGATTTATCAAAAAATGGACGTCTAATCGGTTTTGATCGTGATAGCGATGCTTTGAAAATTTGTAATCGTAAACTATCCCAGCAAAAAAATGATTTTACTCTTACGCATAATTCCTATCATAAAATAACTGAGGTTTTAAAAGAATTAGGTGTAGGTCTAGTCGATGGTATTCTTTTAGACTTAGGCCTATCTTCCTTCCAACTTAACAGCGCTGAAAGAGGTTTTAATTCTACTATTAATTCTAACTTGGATATGCGTTTTGATAAATCTCAAAAAAGGACAGCTAAAGATTTTTTAAATCATCTTGGAGTTGTTGAATTAGCTAATTTAATGTATAAATATGGTGATGAGCGCCGTTCCAAGATTATTGCTAAAAATATTGAAAAAATTAGACCGATAAATAAAGTTCACGAGTTACTCGAAGCAATAAGAAGGTCCACCCCACCTAAAAATAGACAAAAAACAGTTTCTCGTGTTTTTCAGGCACTTAGAATAGCGGTCAATGATGAACTTGGTAAACTAGAAAATTTTTTAACATCTTTTCATTCAAATTTAAAAATTGGTGGAAAGATTGTAATTATTAGCTTTCATTCTCTTGAAGATAGACTTGTTAAGCATGCCTTTAAAAGTCTTGAGAAGAGTAAAGTAATTAAAGTTTTGACAAAAAAGCCTATTACTCCTTCTGAAACAGAAATTGATGCAAATAGGCGCTCAAGAAGCTCAAAGATGCGTGTTGCTGAAAGAGTATTATAATGCATCAAAAACGTATTTCAAAAAAGAATCAAGATATTTTACAAAGCCTTCTATTCTTTGTCTCTACTATGATAACTATTTCAGGATTGATAATTTATTTATGGGTATATACTGAAATTGATGAATCGCTTCTAGCCATTGAAATACAAAAATCAACAGCAAATGAATTGAAAAATGAAATTAATGAACTTAATAATGTCGTAGAATTTTTACTTAGAGCGGATATTATATCTAAAAAAGCAACTAGCGATTTAAAAATGGTTTATACTGAGCCAGAAACTTTGATTGTAAACTACGATTTTGAAGAGGTTGATACTTTGTGACAAAAACATACCTGAAGTATAAGACTCGCATAACCGTCCTTGCTGGATTTATTTTAGTTTCTTGGGCTGGTCTTTGCTTTCGTTTATTTCAGGTGCAAATTTTAAATGGCAGTCAATATCAAATAAAGGTTGTTCAACAGTCTCAAAGAAGGCAAGATATTCCTGCGGTTCGTGGAAATATTTTTGATCGTAACAATAAACCGTTAACTCGAAATATTATTCATTATACTCTTACCGTAAATCCAAAAAAAGTCACAGATAAAATTGCGCTTGCTTCTGCTGTCAGTGAACGTACTGGAGAATTGAAGCAGAAATATTTAAAAAAAATTAATTCTAAGTCTAATTTTGAATATTTAGAGAGGAATCTACAAAGAGAGACCCTGGGCCTACTTACAAATCATTCCTTTACAGGTTTAAATGTTGAGAGAAACTATAGAAGACACTATCCCCATAATCAAGTAGCCGCTCAAATACTAGGTTATACAAATTTTGATGATGAAGGCATTTCAGGTATTGAAAAAGATTTTAATACTTTTTTAAAGGGTGAGCCTGGTTGGGTTTTTAAAACAAAAGGTCTTAGTGGAAAGGTCCAACATAAAAGTGGAATGCCTTTCGAAAAACCAATTAATGGTAAAAATATTCAACTTACTCTAGATTTAGAATATCAATCAATTTTGGAAGCAGAATTATTAAAACGAAAAGAAGAGACAAAAGCTCTTTCTGCCACAGGAATAATAATGAACCCTCAAACTGGAGAAATTATAGCTATGGCTTCAGTTCCAGGATTTGATAATAACCACTTTGGTGATTCGGAGCCGAGCTTACATCGTATTAGGGCAATTACCGACCAATTTGAGCCTGGTTCAACTTTTAAAGTTGTTTCTGCTATAACTGCTATAAAAAATAAAGATATTTCATTGAGCGAAGAATTTGATTGCGAAAATGGGAAATATCAGTATTACACAATACCAATAACAGATCATGAAAAATACGGTATGCTTACTCTTCCGCAAATAATACACAAATCAAGCAATATAGGAATTGTTAAAATGGCTGAACGTATTGGTTCAAAAAAACTATATACTATGTGTCGCAACCTTGGATTTGGATCAAAAACAGGTATAAGCTTAAAAGGTGAGGTTACAGGTACTCTTTCCCAATATGAAAATTGGAGTGCTGTATCACTTGGTCAAATTGCTATGGGCCATGAAGTCGGAGTTACAGCACTGCAAGTAGCAACCGCATATTGTGCAATCGCAAATGGTGGTTATTTGGTGAAGCCAAGGCTTATCAGGCAAATTATTGATCATAATAATAAGATAGTTTACTCTGAAGAGTCTACTGTATTAAGAAAAATCGCAAATGAGGAGACAATGATGGAGGTTCGTTCTATGCTTCGTGGCGTAGTAACAGAAGGAACTGGCGAAAAAGCAGATATAAATGGTTGGGGAATTGCTGGTAAAACTGGCACTGCTCAAAAATGGAAAAATGGGAAGTACTCGAACGAGCAATTTATTTCAAATTTTGTTGGTTTTTTCCCTTATGAAGATCCAAAGCTCTTGGCATTTATAATGCTTGATGAGCCATTGCAACCATATCATTGGGGTGCCGAGGGAGCAGCTGTTGTATTTAATAGACTAATGAAAAGAATTATAAATATGGATAGTAGTATTCAGCCTCCTAATTTCACAAAATCAAAGGATGCTAATACTATTCCAACTTTAGCTGAGGGTAGAATTAACGAATATTTTAAAAAAGCTAAAGAAGATTTAGAATTCATACTAGATAATAAATCAAGGGTTCCTGAAATACGTGGCTTAAGCATGAGGAAAGCCATGGTAGTTTTAACAGAATCTGATTTAAAATTTAAGTTAGAAGGAAGTGGAAAAGTAGCATGGCAGAGTCCAAAACCTGGAGATATTGTTAACAAGGGTACAACTTGTATTGTTGGTTTCAAATGAGAAAAAGCCTTCCAAGCGTGATGCAAAATATTAATGTTAAGAGTTTAATTCCTGATATTAAAATCAGAGGATTATCCACAGATTCAAAAAAAGTGACTTTTGGTGATTTATTTATTGCAATCAAAGGCCAAAAATATGATGGGAATGATTATATTGAATCCGCTTTCAAAAATGGTGCTGTAGCTGTTTTATCCGATTCAAAAGTAGAGTCCTCTTTAGGTGGACCAATTATTAAAGTCAGGAATGCTCGAAAATCTTTATCCATTGTCGCTCATAACTTTTATGGAAATCCTTCAAAAGATATATTTGTTATAGGTATAACAGGTACAAATGGTAAAACAAGCGTCGCATCAATTTTATATTCAATTTTTTTTTCAGCTGGGATAAATAGTGCTCAAATTGGTACGCTAGGCTTTTTAAATAATACTAATGATCAAAAAAGTTCATATACCACACCTGAAGCAATAGAATTAAATGACTATTTTTTAAAATTAAAAAAAGCAAAATCTACACATGTAGTTATGGAGGTCTCTTCGCATGCATTAGACCAATATCGAGTTGAAAAAATAGATTTTAACATGGCCGTTTTTACAAATTTAACGCCAGAGCACCTTGACTATCACAAAACATTAGAATCATACTACAAAACAAAATTGAAATTATTTAAAAGCATGTCAAATGACTCAATTGCTGTGATAAATAAATCTGATTTTCATGGTGAAAAAATTATAAAAACTATAAAAACACCCACAGAAAGCTATTCAAATACTGATACAGGCTCGGTTCATTTTGATTCAAAATCAGTTACATCATCAGGGATAAAAGGTTTAATTATCGCTGGAAACAAAGAATACGATATTGATTCTAATTTAATTGGAGAGTTCAATTGTGAAAATATTTTGGCTGCAGTAACCGCAGCACACCATATTGGAATTGGAAAAGAAAATATTGAAGATGGTATTAAGAATTGTAAGCCTATTCCTGGAAGGATGGAAAGCTTTGACCTTTTAAAAGGAGCAACTGTAATCATTGATTATGCTCACACTCCAGATGCTTATGAAAAATCGCTAAAAGCAATTAGCAATATTATTATGGATAATAGATTTATATATGTCGTTTTTGGCGCTGGTGGAGATCGAGATAAAACAAAGCGATTTGAAATGGCAAAAATAACTGAAAGGTATTGTAAGCATTGCTTTATCACACCAGATAATCCAAGATATGAAGACCCTCAAGAAATTTCAGCTCAAATTATTTCAGGCTATTCAAAAAAATCCAAATATACAATTTATGATGATAGAGAAACAGGTCTGAGGAGAGCTCTCGATATAGCTCTAGATGGAGATATTGTTGCTGTCCTCGGTAAAGGTCGTGAGCAATATCAAGAGATTGAAGGTCGTAAAAATTTTTATTCAGATTTAAATATTGTTAGAGATTATCAATGAGAATAGAAATTAAAGAGACTGAAAATTTTTCGGTGTTGTTTGAATCAGTTATGGTTGAAAAACTAAATCGACCAATTACGGGTATTTCAATAGATAGCAGAAATGTAAAAGAAAATGATTTATTTGTAGCTATTCAAGGGACCCAATTTGATGGTCACTCTTTCATTAAAGATGTTCACGAATTAGGTGTTTCATGCGCGATTGTTAAGAAAGCCGATAAAGATTTAGATTTGCAGCAAGTTATTGTAAAAGATCCAATCTCAGTGATTATTCTATTAGCTGAAAAATGGCGAGAACAATTTAAAATACCTGTTATCTGTATAACGGGTTCTAATGGAAAAACATCTACTAAGGAATTACTTGTCCATCTATTATTTAATAAGTTTAAAGTCCACTCAACAACTGGAAATCATAATACTCAAATTGGTCTTTCAATGACAATTCTGAGTATGTCGACGAGAGATGAAGTTTCAATACTTGAAATTGGGGCAAGTGCACCTAATGAAATTCAAAATCTTTGTGAAATAGCTAAACCAACACATGGCATGATAACTAATATCTCGTCTGCTCATTTAGAAGGCTTTGGTTCAATTGATACAATAGCATTTGAAAAAGGTGCTCTTTTTAGATACTTATTAGACGGAGTATCATTTGTAAATCAAGCTGATAGCTTGATATCTAAGATAGAATTTTCAGGAAAAAAAATATCTTATGGATTAACACCTAATTGTGATTTCCCAGCTGATATATATCAAGAAAAAAATGGTGACATGACACTTATTTTAGACACACAAGAACTACCCACTTTTTCAAAAAATTTATCTTTTTTAAAAAATAGTATTGCTGCTTCAGCAATAGCTGTAACACTTGGCGTAGGTTGGAAAGAATTAAAAAATCGACTTAAATCTTTTACCCCACCTGAGGGTCGATGCAATATTCGTCAAGTTAATGATATAACAATTATTGATGACACTTATAATGCTAATTTAGAATCAACACTTTCCTCTATTCATTATTTAAAAGCGATTTCAAAAAGCGGAAGAAAAATATTTGTTTTTGGAGATATGTACGAGCTTGGAACATCTACAAACGAACAGCACAAGCAGGTAGGAGAGAAATGTTCAGATTTAGACTTAGTCTATACATTAGGTATACACTCAAAAATCACGAGTAAAGCAATAAGAAAGAATATTCCAAAAAAACACTTTTCTTCTAAAGAGGAATTAATAATTAGTCTGAAAAAGACCATTAAAGCCGGTGATAAGATTTTGTTTAAAGGTTCCAGAGGTATGGCCATGGAAAAAGTAATAAAAGGTACATTTCAAATATAATGTTCCATTATTTTCTCAATCCATTAAAAGATTTTTATACAGGTTTTAATTTATTTGAATATATCACATTCCGAGCTGCAGCAGCAGCTATCACCGCTTTATTGATATGCTTCTTTGCTGGACCATGGATCATTAAATTACTAGGTAATAGGCAGATAGGAGAAGAAATTAGAAAAAATGGTCCAGCATCTCATCAGAAGAAAAAAGGCACTCCCACAATGGGAGGGTTTATTATTTTATTAGCAGTACTTGTTCCAACTCTTTTATTTACGGACTTAACTAATCCATTAATTAAAATTATGGTTTTTTCAACAATTTGGATGGGTTTTTTCGGCTTTCTTGATGATTATCTAAAAGTTATAAAAAAAATGGAATTAGGCTTAATTGCAAGATATAAGCTGTTAGGGCAAATAACCCTTGGAATAATAATAAGCTTTTGGATTTTTAACTATTCTGAACATTCTTCATTTAGCACTAAAATCACAATACCATTCTTGAAAAATATGGTTTTAGACCTTGGATATTTTTATCCATTAATGGTAATAGTTATTATAACAGGCGCATCAAATGCAGTTAACCTAACAGATGGTTTAGATGGTTTAGCATCTGGCCTTTTAGCAATTTCATTTACAGTCTTCTCAGCAATATCATATATTTCGGGTAGAATTGATTTCTCTGATTATTTAAATATTATTTACATACCAGAGGCCGGAGAGCTTACAATTTTTACGGCTGCAATGGCCGGCTCTTGTATTGGATATCTATGGTATAATACAAATCCAGCTGAAATATTTATGGGAGATACGGGCTCACTTTCTACAGGTGCTGCATTAGGAGCATTAGCAATTTTATTGAAAAAAGAACTATTGCTCGTTATTATAGGCGGTGTTTTTGTTTTTGAAGCAATCTCAGTGATTGTACAAGTTATATATTTTAAATGGACTAAATTAAAAACAGGTCAAGGAAAACGATTTTTTAAAATGGCGCCAATACATCACCATTTTGAACTGTCAGGCTGGCCAGAATCTAAAGTTGTTGTTAGGTTTTGGATTATTGGACTGTTATTTGCCCTTCTTTCATTATCAACTTTTAAGGTTAGGTAGTGAATATAAATAATCAAACTGAAATCAATATTACTGATAAATACATTAGTGTAATTGGACTTGGTAAAAGTGGAATTGGGTCCGCTAAACTGGCAAATCATTTGGGTGCTCGAGTATTTGCAAGCGATTCTTCTCAAAGTCTAAATATTAATCAAAATGCTTTAGAGCTGATGGAGAAAGAACACATTGCCACTGAGACAGGGATTCAATCAGATAGAATCTATGATGCAGACTTATGGATAACCTCTCCTGGGATACCAAAAAATTCAGATATCATTTTAAAGGCTCAATCAAAAAAAATACCAATTGTTAGTGAATTAGAATTCGCAAGTTGGTTTACAAAAAAGCCAATAATTAGCGTTACAGGTTCGAATGGTAAAACAACAACTTGTTTTATCTTATATGAAATATTTAAATCTAAATATAAAAACAGTGTATTAGCTGGAAATATTGGAACTCCATTTTCAGAATATGTTCTAGAAGAAGTTCTTAAACCTATCCAGGATAGAGTTTATATTTTAGAAGTATCAAGCTTTCAACTTGAATTTATCAAGCACTTTAAACCTAATTTAGCGGTTTATACCAATATTTCCCCAGATCATTTAGATCGACATTTGAATATGGATGAATATATTTCGATGAAGATGCAAATGATTAAAAACCTTGATGAATTTAATTATGTGATTTATAACTCTGATGACAAGGTTTTATCTGAAAAATTTGAAAAGTCCACCCTCCCTTCTGTACCATTTAGTCTTAATAATTCAAAAAGTTTGTTTTCGATAAAAAATGATAAGATTTATAATAAGTCAAATAAAAATTTACTAGACCTAAAAAAAACATCACTAAAAGGATTTCATAATTATTTAAATATATTAGCTGCAGCAACTTCCTCTAAAGTGTATGGGATTGCTGATATAAATATTAAAAAAGCAATATATAGCATGAAAAGTATAGAACACAGACAAGAGATTGTTCAAAAAAGAGATGAAGTCGAATACATTAATGATTCTAAATCAACCAACATTGAATCTGTTATTGTTGCAATAAAAACATTTAAAAAGCCCATAATTCTTTTACTTGGAGGACTTAATAAAGGTTCTGATTTTCAGTTACTCCTTCCACATATCAAAAAAAGTTCATTAAAACATATTATTTGTTATGGAGAATCTGGTGAGCAAATAATTACTGCTTTAGGGGATGCGGTGAGATCTTTTTTAGAAGAAGGTCTCCACTCGGCAGTAATAAAAGCTCAGAAACTAGCCATACCCGGAGATATCGTACTTTTATCTCCGGGTTGTGCTAGCTATGATGAATTTGAAAATTTTGAAAAACGTGGTGAATTTTTTAAAAAAATTGTTAATAAAATATCATGATTGATATTCTTATTCAGAAATATGATAAACAACTATTAGTCTATTTAATTGTTTTAACAATTATCGGGACTATAATGCTCTATAGTGCTAGTTGGTATGAATCCTTTGCAACTTCAAATGGTAGAACAGAAATGTTTTTTTTACAAAATCACCTTAAAAGATTACTTATTGGTGTTTTACTATTATTTGTTTTTATAATAATTGATTATCGATCATTAAAAAGAATAGCACCTTATTTGATTGTCATATCAATCTTCTTGTTAATAATTACCAAATTATTTTATTTAATTAACGGCTTTTCATGGTACAAACCTGCAAGATGGCTAGACCTTGGATCTTTTTCTTTGCAAACATCTGATATTGCTAGATTCTCAATAATTATTTTTATATCATATTATGCAGACAAAAAAAGAGAAAACTTAAAAAAGTTCCAACTGGGGTTGCTTCCTGCAATTATTTTAATTACCATAATAATGAGTTTAATAATTATACAACCTGATTATAGTACCGCTTTAATGATCGGTATGATTGGTGTACTTATCCTTTTTATTGGTGGTGCAAAAATTGAACATTTAACACTAACTGCTGTAGGAGCTTTGTCAATTGGAATTCCAATTTTACTTTCTAGAGAATACCGAAGACAAAGAGTTTTTTCATTCTTAGGAATTGGAGAAAACTCAGATGTTGGATATCAAGCAAATCAATCTTTAATAAGTCTTGGTAATGGTGGTTTTTTCGGAGTGGGACTAGGTAACAGTATTGAAAAAAATCATTTCCTTCCAACTCCACATACTGATTTTATCTTTGCAATAATTGGTGAAGAACTTGGCTTTTTTATAGGAACAGTTCCAGTTCTTACTTTATTCTTGTTGATTTTTCTGAGAGGGCTTAAGGTAGCAAAAAACTGTACTGATCCATTCGGTGTTTTCTTAGCAGTTGGAATTTCTTTTAATATAATTCTATATGCATTTGTAAATGCAGCTGTAGTTACGGGTTTATTTCCTGTTACAGGCTTACCAATGCCTATGGTTAGCTATGGGGGATCAGGTATGGTAATAAATATGGCTTTGATGGGTATCTTACTGAATATTTCTCAATCGAGAAAATCATTAGGTTCTCAAAGAGGATGGAGTTCTAAAATATATGGAACATAATATTATTATAGCCGGTGGTGGAACTGGTGGACATTTATTTCCAGCATTAGCAATTGGAGAAGAGATTCAACTTAGATATCCAAAAGTGAACATTCATTATATGGGTTCAATTTATGGATTAGAGGCCAAAGTTTTTCCTGTCAAGGATGTTTGGCATACTCTATTACCGATACGAGGTTTCCAAAGAAGCTTTAACATAAATAGTTTTGGGAAAAATATTCTTCTTCCTTACAGAATATTAAAATCTTTTTTACAAGTGAAACGATTTTTTGATGAATTTTCGCCTGATATTATAATTGGAACAGGTGGCTATGGTTCAGCAATACCATTATTAATTTCATGTCAAAAAAAAAGAAATATTAAAATTATTTTACAAGAACAAAATTCTTTCCCTGGTATAACTACTCGATTTTTTGCAAGAAACGCAGAAAAAATTTGTGTGGCATTTAAGGATGCTAATAAAATACTGGGTGACAAAACATTTTTGACTGGAAATCCGATTAGAAAAAACATCACAAATGGAAATGCCAAAATTGGTTTTAATGATTTTAAACTTTCTGAAGAAAGAAGAACTATTTTCCTTTTTGGAGGTAGTCAAGGTTCTCAATATTTAAATAAAATAATAAGTCAAATTGTAACAAAAATAGCTAATACTGGAATACAAATTCTTTGGCAAACAGGAAACAAAGATTATACTAAATACCAACACCAAATCACAAAAAGAATAAGTATCATTCCATTTATTCATAATATGGCAAATGCATATGCAATCTCAGATTTAATAATATGCCGAAGCGGTGCATTAACATTGGCTGAAATTACAGTATGTGGCAAGCCTGCTATTCTGATACCATTTTCACATGCTGCTGGAGATCATCAGAAGAAAAATGCAGATTCTTTAGGAGATGCTGGTGCTGCAACCGTTTTACTTGAATCAACATTGAATAGTAATCACTTATATCATACAATAATAAAATTATTAAATAATAAAAACAAAATAAATCAAATGAGTACTTTTTCAAAAAAATTAGGTCTTCCGCAAGCTACAAGTGATATAGTTAATTATATTATGGAAGAAAATAATTAAAATGATTTTTAGAAAAATAAAAAATATTTATTTTGTTGGAATAGGTGGAATTGGTATGAGCGGAATTGCTGAATTACTTATGAATCTCAATTTTGTAGTATCTGGATCTGATTTAATTGAAAATGATAATGTTCAAAGATTAAAAAATTTAGGAGTTAAAATATTTATCGGTCATAATCCAGAAAACTTAAAGAATTCAGATGTTTTAGTATACTCAAGTGCAATACCATTAGAAAATTCTGAAATTATTAAGGCGAAGCAACTTGGAATCCCTATAATAAAAAGAGCTGAAATGTTAGGGGAATTAATTAATCTCAAAGAAACAAGTATTGCAATTGGTGGGACACATGGTAAAACTACAACTTCTTCAATGATTGGCACAATGTTAACTCATGCAAAGAAAGATCCCACATTAGTAGTTGGTGGTTTAGTCCAAAATTTAGATACTAATTCCAAGCTTGGAACAGGAGATTTAATAGTTGTTGAGGCTGATGAGTTTGATAGAAGCTTTCTTGCATTAAAACCAACAATTGCTATCATTAATAATATAGAATTAGAGCATACTGATTGTTATAGAGATCTTGATGATTTAGAACAAACATTTTTAAAGTTTTGTAATTCAGTACCATTTTATGGGTCTGTAATTATAAATATTGATTCAATTTCGACTAAAAATATTTTATATAAAATTGAAAGACCCATAACGACTTATGGACTGTCAAGGGATGCTGTCTATAAAGCAAAAAACCTACAATTTAAAAATAATAAATCCACATATTCTGTTTTTTTTAGAGAGGAAGAACTTGGAGAAATTCAATTAAAAGTTCCAGGAGAACATAATATATTGAATTCTTTAGGCGCCGTCGCTCTAGGTTTTGAATTAGGTCTTTCTTTTGAGAATATTAAAAATGGTTTAGAACAATATTGCGGTGTTCGAAGACGATTTGATTTAAAAGGTGTTGAAAAAGATATTATGGTTGTTGACGATTATGCACACCATCCTACTGAGGTCAGAGCAACTATAAATGCCGCTAAATTAGGCTGGAAAAGAAGAATAATAGTTGTGTTCCAGCCTCATCTTTTCACAAGAACAAAACAATTCTATAAAGAGTTTGCAGATTCTTTAGATCTTGCCGATTATATTATAGTTACAGATATATACCCTGCTCGTGAGGAACAAATCAAAGGTATAACATCTCAGATTATAGTTGATGAACTTGTTAAAAAAGGAAAAAATAATTTTAGCTATATAAAAGATTTAGAAGATGTAGGAAATGCTCTTGATAATTTGATTAAACCAAATGACATGATTTTAACATTAGGCGCAGGAAGTATTTGGCGATTTAGTGATAAATATTTGAAACATTTAAAATGTTAGGATCCTCAAGATAAAAATGGAAAGTTTAAGATTTCTAGAGTCTCTGACTAAAGGTACTATTCTTTTTAATGAACCGATGGCTAAACATACTTCATATGGAATCGGTGGACCGGCCGATGCATATATTGTTCCGAAAGATTCAGAAGAATTAGCAAATATATTAAAATATTCAAACGATAATAGATTCCCTGTTTATTTTATTGGATCTGGATCAAACTTATTAGTTTCAGACCAAGGAATAAACGGTATTGTGATTAGTCCTAGAAACTCACTTAAAAAGTTAGAGTTCACTAATAATATAATTATTGCAGAATCCGGTGTTATGCTTGGAAAGCTGGTTAAAGAAAGTACAAAAAGAAACTTATCAGGCCTAGAAAGTTTGATCGGTGTACCAGGCACACTTGGAGGCGCTTTGGTGATGAATGCAGGTGCCTTTGGTTCCGAAATCTCGAAGTATTTAAAATATGTTAAAGTGATGAATATGAAAGGTCAAATTATAAAATACAATATCAACCAAATCAAATTTTCCTATCGATTTTCAACTTTAAAAAAAGATGAATTTATTTTATCTGCAAGTTTCCAACTTTTAAGTGAAACTCTAAAAGTAATAGAAGAAAAAAAACAATTTGCGAGTATGGGTAGAAAAACAAACCAACCTCTCAAATATAGATCTGCTGGAAGTGTATTTAAAAATCCTGAAAATTATGCTGCTGGATATTTAATAGATCAAGTTGGATTGAAAGGTAAAAAAATTGGTGATGCTCAAATATCTGATCATCATGCTAATTTTTTTATTAATCATGGTAATGCTATGGCAAAAGATATAACTAGTTTGATAAAGTTAGCACGTAAAGAAGTATTTAAAAAATTTAGCATCCAGTTAGAACTCGAAGTCAAAACGATTGGAATAAAGAAAAAAGAGTTATTATCAGATGACTAATAAAAAAAGTAGTATCAAAAATATAAACTTTATAATGGAATTGAGTGTTATACTTATTATAATTATGATGATATGGCTTTCTTTTGCCTGGTCGAAATATAATAAGACAACATTATTAACAGAAATTCAAATTTCCGAAACAAAAATACTTGATGAAAGATCTTATATTGAATTTATTGAACAAATAAGAAATAAAAATAATTCTTATTTTAAATCAATAACTAATTTTATTGAAACTCACCCATATATTAAAACGGCTAGAGTCAGTAAGCATTATCCTCATACTATAAAAATCGAGATAATTGAACGAAAGCCAATCGTTTTTTTAAAAACTGAACCTTTAATTCTTCTAGATAAGGATGGCTTTGTATTACCAAATAAGAATAACACAAATAAATTCAATTTACCGGTTATGACAAATATCAACCCAGATCTTAAACTTTACCCTTATGGAAAAAAAGTCCTATCTAAAAAAGTAAAACAATGCATTGCATGGTTATCATTAATACAAGATGATTATATAAAATTATACAATAATATTTCAGAGATAAAAATAACATCTACCGATGAAATGGAAATTATTTTATATGATTATCCAACTAATATATATCTTGGACAGAAGCAATTTAAATCCCGAATTAAAAATTTAATTGAATTTGAAAAAGTATTGAAACCAAAAAAACTATCAGACTTTAGTTATTTAGATATGCGTTTTAAGAATCAAATTATTGCAAAGGAAAGGCGTTTATGAATCTTATGACAAATACTCAGGATAACAAAATTACAGTTGGATTAGATATTGGTTCAGAAACAATAAGATGTGCAATTGGACAGTTAGATCAAGAGACAAAAAAAATTAAGTTACTTGGTATATCATCTACTCCTTCTGCTGGCATGAAAAGAGGGGTTATTACTAACCGTGATGAGTTAATTGAGAAACTTGAATTAGTTTTAAATAATTCAGAGTTAATGGCCAATAAAAAAGTAACTAATGCTATTTTATCAATAACTGGTGAACATATTAGAAGCTTAAATACACAAGCAGCTATAGCATTGAATCGTAACAATGGTAATCAAGGGAATAATTTAGAAAGGTCAATAAATAAGAATGATCTTATTCAAGTTTTGGATTTAGCTCAAGCAATATCCCTACCAGTAGATCGTGATATTTTACATACATTACCACAGGAGTATTTAGTAGATACTCTTGAGGAGATCACAAACCCTATAGGAATGACGGGTCGTCGCTTGGAAGGTAGAGTTCACCTTGTTACCGCAGCAACAACCGCTATGAATAACTTAGTAAGCTGTGTAGAGGAGATTGGAATTACCGTTAAAGGTTTAGTTTTTCAACCATTAGCCTCAGGTTTATCAACTTTGAAAAAAGACGAAATAGAATTGGGAGTCACACTAGTGGAGATTGGGGCAACGACAACTAATATTTCAGTTTATCATAAAAGCGCAGTTAGACATTCTGCAATTATACCTATCGGATCTTCAAGCATAACAAATGATATTGCAGTTATGCTTCAAGTTAGTATCAAGGAGGCTGAAGAAATAAAAATAAAGTATGCTTCAGCTGAAGCATCGATGTCTTCAGATGAATTGAAAATTGACATATCAAATTCAAATGGTCAATTAGATAGATCTATCCCTGAAAACGAAGTATCAAAATACGTCGAAGCTCGGATGCAAGAGATTTTACAGATGGTCTTAAGAGAAATTTCAAGGGCAGATATTAAAGACCCCCTTACATATGGTATTGTTTTAACAGGTGGTGGTGCTCAATTAAGAAATATTATTCAATTAGCTGAAAAAGCTATAGGTGTAAAAGTTCGTGAAGGAAAACCATTAGGAATTGATGGTTTAAAGGGGATAGCTGATGGACCAAGTTATGCTACAATAATGGGACTCTTATTGTGGCCATTATATGCAAAAGACCACATGAACATAAGAGATTCAAGTAATAAAGGTTTCAAAAATATAATTGAAAAAATACGAAA
Organism: Fidelibacterota bacterium; assembly: GCA_028338895.1. GTDB lineage: Bacteria > Fidelibacterota > Marinisomatia > Marinisomatales > UBA1611 > JAOLAV01. The sequence continues at coordinate 8,231 of JAOLAV010000008.1, read as the reverse complement.
TACTATTGAAAACATGTTTTAAACCAAACCAGTAAATAAGGAGAATTATCATGATGTTTGAGTTTGATAGCTTAACAGAGCAAAAAGCAAAATTAAAAGTTGTAGGCGTTGGAGGCGCTGGAGGTAATGCCGTTACTCGAATGATTACTTCAGGGATGCAAGGTGTGGACTTTATAGCCATTAATACTGATGCCCAAGATCTTGAGAACAACCCTTCTGAACATAAAATACAAGTAGGTAAAAATTTAACTAAAGGACTTGGAGCTGGTGCTAATTCAAATGTAGGTAGGGAAGCTGTTGAAGCAGATAAAGAAATAATCACATCTTTATTGGAAGGTGCTGATATGGTTTTTATTACTGCTGGAATGGGTGGTGGGACTGGAACTGGCGCAGCACCTGTTATTTCACAAATATCTAGAGAGCTGGGTATTCTTACAGTGGGAATTATAACTTTACCATTTAATTTTGAAGGTCCAAAAAGAATGAATAGAGCTCTTGAAGGAATTGCTGAAATGAGAAAAGCTTGCGATACTTTGATAGCAATACCTAACCAAAAGCTAATGTCAATTGTTGATAAATCAACAACTCTTCCAGAGGCATTTCAAATGGCAGATACAATTTTACACCAAGCAGCAAAAGGTATATCGGACTTAATAAATGTTCAAGGTCACATTAATTTAGATTTTGCAGATGTAGAAACTATTATGAAAAATATGGGTGAAGCTATAATGGGTACTGGGGTAGCATCTGGAGAAGAAAGAGCCGTTCTAGCAGCACAGCAAGCTATATCAAGTCCACTGCTAGATGATGCTACAATAAAGGGAGCTCAAGGCGTACTGGTGAATATTACTGGCGGAAGTGATCTGACTCTAATGGAAGCAAATGAAGCAACTTCTATTATTTTTGAAGAGGCTGGACCATCAGCAAATATAATTTTTGGTGCTGTTATTGATCCTAATTTAAAAGATGAAATTAGAGTTACTGTAATTGCAACAGGTTTTAATATGCCAAAACAAGTAGCCGAGATCAAAAAAGAAGAATATCAAGAAGATTTTATAGAGACACTTCCAACGAGAGAGTTACAAGAACAACATAATAAACCTCTACATATTCAAAAAGAGCTAAAAGAAAAAGAAGGAATTGAAGAAGTTGAGAAAAAAAGGAAACCTATATTAACATTTGATGATACTTCAGACTCTCCGGTAATATATGGTAAAGACTTACAGATTCCTGCTTTTATCAGACGTCAACATGATTAAACTTTAAAATAGTTATAATTAGCTAAAAAAAAGCCTTGAAATTACTTTCAAGGCTTTTTTTTAGCTAAAAGTTTATTTGTAAGAACTAAACCTTAACACCTTTCTTTCTTAGATCTCTGACAACACTTGCTATACCTTTTTTATCAATTATTCGCATTCCACGGGTGGAAAGACGTAAAGATATGTATCGATTTTCATCAGGTAACCAAAATTTTTTCTTTTGCAAGTTAACGTTAAATCTACGTCGGCTCTTATTGTTTGCATGACTAACATTATTTCCAAACATTGGCTTTTTACCAGTTACATCACAAATTCTGCTCATAATTATTATAATCTTAGTTTATTAAAAAATGCCCGGAAAATTAAGGTTAATATCTATACTAACAAATTTATTTTTGCATTAAAAAAAAATCGCATATAATTACTTAATTAAGTCGTTATATTTTAAATTTCTACTTATGAATATAGGTAATATTGAAATTTCCGCACCCATTTTTCTGGCTCCCATGGCTGGCGTTACTGATTATCCTTTTAGAATCCTATGCAAAGAAATGGGAGCAGGAATAGTTTATTCTGAATTTGTTTCAGCTGATGGTATAATTAGGGAAAATACAAAAACACTTAATTTAATTGAATTCAATGAACTTGAAAGACCAATCGGTGTTCAAATTTTTGGTAGTGATCCTGAAACTATGAGCCAAGCAGCTAGATATGTTTATGAAAAATTTTCGCCAGATATATTAGATATTAATTATGGTTGCCCAGTACCTAAAGTAACAAAAAGAGGCGGTGGATCAGCAGCATTAAAAGACCTTTGCTTAATGGATGAAATTACCACTGCGGTTGTAGAATCAGTACCCGAAATACCTGTAACGGTTAAAATGCGAATGGGCTGGGATCATCAAAAAATTATAATACCTGAGGTCGGACCAAGGCTAGAGTTAATCGGTGTTAAAGCTATTGCGCTTCACCCAAGAACTACCAAACAGAGATATTCAGGTAATGCTGACTGGCAATACATTAAAGAATTAAAGGACTCTTGTAAAATTCCAATAATTGGAAATGGTGATATTCGAACTCCAGATGATATGATAAGAATGTTCGATATTACTGGGTGCGATGCTGTCATGATAGGTAGAGCTGCATATGGTAATCCATGGTTCTTCAAAAATGCATTAGCTCGATATAACAATGAGCCCCTACCTCCTACTCCATCATTGATTGAGATAGCTAAAACATGCGAGAGGCATTTTGATTTACTAATTAATAGTAGAGGGGAAAAAGCAGGAGCAAATTTAATGAGAAAACATTTTTCTAACTATATTAAAGGATTTCCTGGTGCTTCAGTTTTTAGACAAAACTTAGTTACCGCTCTTAATTTAGAATCAATGCGCTCTGAATTGAATCGTTTTAAGGATCAAGCAAGTGAAATTTATTTAAAGAATTCATGACTCTGTTTCTTGTCATCAAATTTATTGTCTAGTAATTTACACTTAATTAATTCTTTAATTATTTCACCAAATAAAAAAAAACAATATGAAATCAACTAATGAACCAATTTTAGATTATGCTCCAGGATCAATCGAAAGAATTAATTTACAAAAAGAATATGAAAAATTAAGTAACCAAACACTCGAGATACCTGTTATCATTGGCGGAAAAGAAATACATACAGGTAATATTGGTGAATGTATACAACCTCACAATCATAAGAAGATACTTGCTACTTATCATAAAGCTGGCGATTCTGAAATTAGCCTTGCTATTCAAACTAGCCTTGAAAAATGGAACTCTTGGTCTAAAACTACAATCGAACAAAGAGTTGATATTTTTCGTAAGGCTGCGAATCTTTTAAAAGGACCTTGGAGAGATCGTATTAATGCTGCGACCATGCTTAATCAAAGTAAAAATGTTTATCAGGCTGAAATAGACTCAGCTTGTGAATTGATTGACTTTTTTAATTTTAATGCTGAGTTTGCTTTAGACATTCACTCAAAACAAAATCTTATATCACCAAAAGGTGTACATAACTATTTAGAATATCGTGCTCTTGAAGGGTTTATCTTTGCCATAACCCCTTTTAATTTCACCTCAATTGCTGGAAACTTACCTTCAGCTCCAGTATTAATGGGTAATGTAGCATTGTGGAAACCGGCTTCAAGTTCAGTTCTTTCAGGTTACTATATTATGAAACTTTTAGAAGAAGCTGGACTGCCTGAAGGTATAATAAACTTTATACCAGGTGATGGTTCAAAGGTCGGGAATGCTGTATTAAAAGATCCAAACCTTGCTGGTATTCATTTTACCGGATCAACGAGGACATTTCAGCATATTTGGAAAACAATAGGCGAAAATATCAACAAATATAAATCATATCCTAGAATTGTTGGCGAAACAGGTGGGAAAGATTTTTGTATAGCGCATAATTCCGTTGATATTAAAAAACTATCTACTGCAATGATTCGTGGAGCATTTGAATTTCAAGGGCAGAAATGTTCGGCAATGTCCAGAGCTTATATTCCAAAGGATATTTGGCCAAAGCTAAAAGAACATTATTTATCAGAATTATCAACTATTAAGATGGGTTCTCCAAAAGATTTTTCTAACTTTATTAATGCAGTTATTGATAAGAAAGCATTTAATTCCATAAAAAGTTATATTGATTATGCAAAAGCTTCAAGCCAAGCTGAAATAGTTTCAGGTGGTATTTGCGATGATTCAATTGGTTATTTTATTGAGCCAACCACTATATTAACGACTAACCCTTATTTTAAAACAATGGAAGAAGAAATATTTGGTCCTGTATTGACTATATACCTATACGACAGTAATAAGTGGGAAGAGACACTTGAACTTGTTGATAAAACATCACCATACGCATTAACTGGTTGCGTAATGGGTGAAGACAAAGAAATGATTAATCAGGCCAAAAATATTCTTAAGTATTCAGCTGGGAACTTTTATATAAATGATAAACCAACTGGTGCCGTTGTCGGGCAACAACCTTTTGGTGGGGCAAGAGCATCAGGAACTAATGATAAAGCTGGTTCTGAAATTAATTTAAATAGGTGGGTTTCTGTTAGAACAATTAAAGAAGTTTTTGAAACTCCAACAAATTATCGCTATCCATTTTTAAGTGAGGATTAATTGAATCCTACAGCAATGATTGCAATGGGTGGAAACAGTATCTCCCCAAAAAATAAGAAAGGAACAATTGAAGAGCAATTTTCCAATACAAGGTCAACTCTTGAATCTATTAGCCACTTTGTTAAACTCAATTACAACTTATGTATAAATCACGGTAACGGACCACAAATAGGCAATGACCTGCTACGTATGAATTTAACATACCCGGTAGTCCCTCCTCTTCCTATGGGCGTTTGTGTTGCTGGAACACAAGGAACAATTGGTTACATGATTCAACAATCTCTCCAAAATAAATTAAGAGATCTTAAAGTTGATAGAGAAGTAGTCACATTGATTACACAAGTACTCGTTGATGCAAAAGATCCAACTTTTTCAAAACCTACTAAGTTTATTGGCCAGCGCTACAATAAAAAAGAGGCTGAAAAAATGAGTAAACTATTCGGTTGGTTCATAAAAGAACAGGAAAAAGGAAGTTTCAGGCGAGTCGTCCCTTCCCCCATGCCTGAGTACATAATGCATGGTAAATCAATTAAATCCCTAGTCGAAGGAGGAACTATAGTTATCGCTGCCGGTGGTGGTGGGATTCCTGTTTGCAATAATAAAAAAGGATATTTAGATGGCCTAGATGCGGTAATCGATAAAGATTATGCTGCAGCAAAAATGGGTCATATTATAAGAGCTCAAGAATTATGGATTATAACCGATGTTGATAATGTTTATAAAAACTTTGGTACAAAAAAGCAAGAACCTGTATTTTTTATGAGTAGAAAAGAAGCAGAAAGATTATACCTAGAGGATGTATTTCAAGAAGGTAGTATTGCACCTAAAATTAAGGCTGCTATTCATTTTCTAAAACATCGTGGAGAAAAAGTTGTTATAACATCTATTGCTTGTATTAAAGATGCTCTAAAAGGCCAGGCAGGCACTGAAATAAGGAATTAAATATGAAAATACATGAATATCAAGGTAAAATTCTTTTCCAAAAATATGGGATTAAGACACCAAAAGGAATACCAACTTTTAGTGTTGAGGAGTCTGTTGCCGCCTTTGATGAATTAGAAACAAGCCCAGTAGTTGTGAAAGCTCAAATTCATGCAGGTGGTCGGGGCAAAGGTGGAGGAGTTAAACTGGCTAAAAATCGCGAGGAAGTAAAAAATCTGGCTAAAGAGATTTTAGGTATGACTTTAATAACACATCAAACAGGTACAAATGGGAAAGAAGTAGAACGTCTTCTAATCGAATCTGGTGCCGATATTGATCAAGAATTTTATGCCGCTATTACTCTTGATAGGGGTAAAGAAATGGATGTTTTTATGGTTTCTACGGAAGGCGGTGTAGAAATTGAAAAAGTAGCTCAAGAAACACCAGAAAAAATTATTAAAGTTTGGATTGATCCTTTTTTAGGAATGAAGATGTTCCAAGCAAGTCAGCTAGCATATGCTCTCAATTTAAAAGATGGTGCATTAAAGGAAGCTAGTAAAATATTTTTAAAAATGTATGAATGTTATATTGCTACAGATTCATCATTGCTGGAGGTAAACCCGTTAGTTAAAACAGCTGATAATCATATTGTAGCTCTTGATGCAAAATTTAATTTTGATAGCAATGCTCTCTTCAGGCAGCATGAAATTGTTGAAATGCGAGATTTAAGTGAAGAAGACCCGATGGAAGTTGAAGCAAGTAAATATAATTTAAACTACATAAAGTTAGATGGTAACGTCGGTTGTATGGTAAATGGTGCTGGTCTCGCAATGGCAACAATGGATATAATTAAACTTGCAGGCGGTGATCCTGCTAATTTTTTAGATGTCGGAGGAACGGCAAATGCTGAGACTGTTAAGAATGGATTTAGAATTATTCTTTCAGATTCAAATGTAAAAGCTATTTTAATTAATATCTTCGGAGGAATAGTTCGTTGTGATCGTGTAGCAAATGGGGTAGTTCAAGCGGTTAAGGAATTAGGACTCGAAGTACCAGTTGTGGTTAGGTTAGAAGGAACAAATGCAAAAGAAGCACAAATTATTCTTAAGGAGTCTGGAGTCTCAATAATTCCAGCAATTGGAATGAAAGATGCTGCTGAAAAAGTTGTAAATGCAGCCTTAAAAGCGGAGAAAAATTAAAATGTCCATACTTATAAACAAAAATTCAAATGTTGTCGTGCAAGGCATAACCGGATCTGAAGGTCAATTCCATTCAAAACAAATGATTGAATATGGGACTAATATAGTTGCAGGAGTAACTCCGGGAAAGGGTGGTCAGAAGACTTTAGATGACAATGTCCCTGTTTACAATATGGTTATTGAAGCTGTTGAAAAAGAGAACGCAAATACTTCGATAATATTTGTCCCTCCAGCATTTGCAGCAGATGCTATAATAGAAGCAGCACTCGCAGGTATCAAAGTTATTGTCTGTATAACAGAAGGTGTTCCAGTACAAGATATGACGAAAGCAAAGCAGATAGTTAAAAAGCATAATATTCATTTAATTGGTCCCAATTGTCCTGGTATAATCACTGTTGATGAATGCAAATTAGGTATCATGCCAGGTTTTATTTGTAAAAAAGGAAATATAGGAGTTATTTCTAAATCAGGAACTCTAACATACGAAGCTATTGACCAATTAGTCCACGCAGGACTTGGTCAAACAACTGCAATTGGTATAGGTGGAGATCCTATTATTGGTACAACTATGAAAGATTGCCTAGCTCTTTTTGAAGAAGATGTAGAAACAGAAGGTGTCGTTATAATTGGCGAAATAGGTGGTCAAATGGAAATTGAAGCCGCAAAATGGGCTAAAGAAAATATGACTAAACCAATTGTTGGATTTATTGCTGGGCAGACTGCACCGCCAGGTAGAAGAATGGGGCATGCTGGTGCAATAGTCTCTGGTGGGGATGATACTGCAGAGGCAAAAATGCGAATCTTAGGAGAATGTGGAATAAATGTTGCTAAATCGGTTGCTGATATTGGTGAGTTGATGAAAAAAGCAATGGAAAAAAGATAAAAGGATTAAAAATGAGTAATAGAACTTTTGCAATAATTAAACCAGATGCCGTAAAAAATGGTAATACTGGAAAAGTATATGATAGAATCATTCAAAATAATTTTAAAATAATTTCAGCCAAACTTCTGCAAATGGATATGCCTAAAGCAGAAGGATTTTATGCTGTCCACAAAGAAAGACCATTTTTTAAGGAACTTACTAGCTTTATGACCTCCGGTCCATGTATGGTTCTAGCATTGGAAAAAGAGAATGCTGTTCAAGCTTGGAGAGAAGCTATTGGAGCAACAAATCCAAAAGAAGCAATTGAAGGTACTATAAGAAAAGAATTCGCAACAAGTATTCAAGAAAATGCTGTTCATGGATCAGATAGTGATGAAAATGCTGAAAAAGAAATTGCCTTTTTCTTTACAAAGAGTGAAATTCTAACTAATTAAGAAAAATCTATTATGTTAAAGAATCTATATAGTTTATTTGCGCTATTTGCAATTTCATGTGGTAGTAATGGAATTGAAGGTTACGTAAGCGAACCAATTACAATAACAGCCGAGCAACCTGATGAAGGCATGGATATAGATTATTTTTGGACTTTAACAAATCAACCAGATGGATCACTCATGAATTCAGGTGATCTTGTTTCAACTAAAGATGGTAATGAAATGACATTCACCCCGGACTACCCTGGTGAGTTCTCTATCCAAGTAGTTATTTCTGATTATGGAGATGAAATATCTAACCAAATTTTTACTTTTGCTATTCTTGACTACTCTGAAAAAAAAATAGATATAGAAGTTGAAAAATCACCAGAAGAAGAAAATTGGTTAA
>JAOLAV010000074.1 GCA_028338895.1 Fidelibacterota bacterium | reverse complement strand
TAATGTTTTTGAATCTTTTACGCTGACTTCAATACCAACACCAATTTGAGTAGAAATTATATTTTCACCTGACTCAATTAATAACTCATCAGTAATGCTAAAATTATCATAAACACCGTAAGCGCCTATTTTAACTGGGATAGAATCGTTCGTTCCTCCATACGCTGAAATATTACCTTTATACGGAGATACCGTTAACCATGTAAAGGTATCTCCCATTTTGATAGCCATATTATCAATTGCAACTCCGTAGGCCCATTCCCCTCCGCAATCATTATATTCAAATCCTACTCTAAAAGAATTCGCTTCACTAATATATGGTTCTAAGTTGTACATATAGGAACCCCAATGCCATACACCTGTCTGCATTGTGGAATCAATTAAAATCCAACTAACACCATCATCAACAGATACTTTAACTTTAAAATCTTCCGCATATAATGCACCATCTTCACAGGGACCTCTTGGATTTGGAAAAAATAAATCAAAAACTAAAAAGGAAGGGTTTTCTCCAGAAAAAGCAGGGTTGGAATAAAGCATGGGCGTTGCAGGATTCAATGGGTCGCTTCCAGCGGCATCATCATTATAGTATGCAAATTGACCACCATCTGGTGGAGAAGGAAAAGGGAGGTACTGAGAAGATGTTAATGCTGAATCACCAACCGACCATTCCTCACCTAAGCCCTCTACATTGGAGAAATCTCCTAGTGTACCATCATCAAAGTTTGATAGAACTAAATTTTGAGCTAATTCAATATTTAGAAGCTCAATGGAAGTAATAGAAAAATTAGCATTTAACGTATCAAGGTTTTGAATAATCATTTCAAGTTCCTGATAATCTCCTGATGATAATAGATTAAAGTTTAGATTTGTAGGATTAACCTGAAAAGGTCCTCGTGGAGTTGCACACGTTAAAAATGAAGCTGTCGATTCACCCTCGCTATAAATGGCCATAATTTCAAAACAGTATTCAATATCATTGTCTAGATTTTCGACTGTGAATTCAAGTTCTTCGGTCTCTCCAATTTCATTACTATCCATATAAATTTTATAGTTTAAAAATTCGCCACAGGTACTTCCACCCTGTTCACTACCGCCATAAACTTTTATATCATCAACAAACCAAGTTTCACCATATCCCAGAGTACAAACATAGCGGAAAGCATACATTATTTCAGAACCTGCATATTCGGATATATCTACAGTATTAAAAAAAATAAAATCAGCAAGAGAATCAGGACTTGAAACAAAAACAGAGTCCCACGATTCACCATTATCTGTAGAGATTTCTAAATAATTATTATGTGACGCATCTTCATAATAACTATACGTTTCAATAAAATCGATGTATGCTGTCGAATAATTCGTCAAATCAGCTGTTCCAATTAGTCGACTATCTACAGGGGCATTTAATTCTGTTGTCGAATCTATTCCTGAATAACTAGCATATGCTGCGTAATTATCATCATCACCATCATTACAAGGATACATTCCAGTCGCACAGGTACCGTCTACTCCATCGCTTCCTCTAAACCATCCCCCCGAACATGAACCACATATTGTTGAATCATGTACAATTATCATCATTTCTACAGCGGTAGAGCAGTTTAAAAAACACTCTTTGAATAATAAATCACCAAAAGAGTTATTCTGCACCCAGGATAAATCAATTTTTTTATCTGAAAAAGTTGCGTCTAGGTTAGCAGGCGGACAAAGGTCTTGGGCAAAAATATTTGCTGATAAAAAAATAAATAAATATAACCTAGATAAAAATTTCGACATATTGAGCCTTTATATTAATAGAAACAAATATTTCAATCATATTAGTTACTTAATTAAAGATTAAATACAGGCTTATAAGATACTATTGAAGTGTTAGAATTCAAATATTGCTGCGTGTGTGCATTTTATAGTACTTCAATATTTACTTGACTCGCATCATATAATCTAATACTTTAAGGCCTGAAGGTACTGGTTTGGTGCCTTTGTTATGTGGAAGGGGTAGCTATT
>JAOLAV010000073.1 GCA_028338895.1 Fidelibacterota bacterium | reverse complement strand
GATAACAGTAAGCGCAAGACGACTCTTTTTTGATTTTAAAGAACAGTAATTCTCGGATAATATTTTAGGTAGCATATGAGTTGTCTTCTCGGGAAAATAATAGGAGTTTCCTCTCTCTAGAGCTACTTTATTAATTTTTGATTCTTTCAATACAAATTCAGCTACATCTGCAATATGGACATAAAGTAAATACCCAGACTCTTTTTTTTCAATTGATAGTGCATCATCAAAATCTTTGGCTGAAGCAGGATCAATTGTCAACGTATATTTATCTTCTAAGTTTATTCTCTTTTTTTTTTGAGTGTCTATAATATTTTGAAAATATTTAGGTTCCTTTGGAGAATTAATTTCTTGATATAAATCAATACCATATTTAGCAGAAATATATTTATAGTCACTCTCTGTATTCTTTGCCGAACAAATAATACTGTTCAACTCAGCATATGCTGCTTGGTTGCCCTTATTCCATTTAGTTATCATGATATGAACAACATCTAATTCTTTTATTTCAGTATTATTCGTTTTGAGAATTATTTTTTTTGATTGATTTGGATCAACTGATACAAAAAAAATTTCTTTTTTTATTATTATTCGGCCAATGAAATAATTGTTCGCTCTTTTTATTATCTTTTCAACTTTTGCATCCTGCTGAAATTGATTAACATTTGAGATTAAAAGAATGGATACAATATCATTGTTAAAAGCCCCATTTAGAAAATGCTTTTTTATAATAATATTACCATTCTGGAATTCATCGCTTTCAAAGAATCCTCGACCATCAGGTAATATTTTTAGAATACCTTGGTTCAATAAACCTGTTTTTTTAAGAGTTCACTTCTGATCTTTTGATTTAAATCTTCGTAGTCCATTCAATTCATTTTTTTTATGTTTTGTTTTTCGACTTGTGACTCGCTTTCTCCAATTTTTGAAGGAAGACTTTTTTAAATTTGAGCGCATTATCTTTATTACATCTTTTTCAGCAAGACCAAATTGATTTTCAATAGCATCAAATGTAGTCCTGTCCTCCCAAGCCATTTCTATAATTCTATCTAAGTCTAGATTTAAAATGGCTTTCTTACTTTTCATTTTTATTTTTTTTATTTATAAGCCACTCTAATTTAGAAGGAAGAATGATAATTTTCTTTTTTACAAGAAATGTAATTAATGCTATAAGTAGGATCTTCATCAAAAAAATTTAAACAATTTTTATAGTATATATTGAACATGTAATAACGATAAATATATTTAAAAGATTAAAATTCAAATAAAAGCTTTAAATGTGGCGGTTTTATTAATCGCACGACATTAGTAGATTATAAAGTTAAATATATATATTAAATGAAAAAAAACCTGACTATACTAATATTATTTGTATCACTCTTAATAGCGAGTGATACTTCAAAGACTATTAAAACATATAAAAATGGTAATATTAGTAGTATCTCATATCATACAGATACAGAAGATGGACAAAAGATTATTAGACAAGAGACTTTCCACTTTACGGGTTCTAAAGCAATGGAAGGAAATATTCAAGATGATTATAAAGTTGGAATATGGACTTACTACTTTCAGAATGGAGAAAAACGTCTTGAAGGAGAATATATCCTTGGACAAAAAGATGGTTTATGGACTTACTGGTATGATAATGGTATAATTGCTTCTAAATATTTTTATCAGTCTAAAACTATAGATGGCGAGAGAATGGAATGGCATATCGACAAAGAATGTTGGACTCGGTCAGCAATGCCATGTGAATGTGGTCCTAATTGGTGGAGTGAATGTGAAAACAGATAATAGGAAGATACTTAAACTAATATAATAGATTAATACATCCCCAATTTTTTGGTTTTCTCTTATATGAAATAGATCTTTAAATATAGATTTTCTCATTTCGGACTTACTTTTTTAAAATTATTCTATCCGGTTATAAAAATGAAAACTATTTATAAAAATTACTTTAAAAAAAATGATTCTTTAAACCCTGTTTTAGAAGTATTAAAGCATATTCCTATTTTTAATAACCTTTATAATGAAGAACTAAAAGAAGTTGCAAAACTCGTACATGAGAGAGTGTATAAAACAAACGA
>JAOLAV010000072.1 GCA_028338895.1 Fidelibacterota bacterium | reverse complement strand
CTTAATATCACAAATGATTTATAAAATATGATTGTGAGTAACCTTAAGAAAAACTAGCTAATTTTTAAAAAATAATAATTTATATTTAAAAAATATCAGGAAAATTGATATCAAATATAGCTGGTAACTTGTCTTGTAGATTAACACCAAAAATTAATCCAACAGTAGTCCAATAGGTTTTTGTTTCATTATTAATAACACCGGAAACCCAATGAAACTGTGTATTCACTCCAATTATAATAGGAGTTGGTAGAAGGTTAAATATAGTTGACCCTGCAATTGTAAATCCATATCCCGGGGAGATTAAGCCACCACCAACTTTAACCCCGGTTTCAAGTGTTGCTGGAATAAAAGACCATCCAATTCTTGGATTCACCTGCGCTGTTAAATAATATGAAATCGTTTCAAAGGTTTCTTCTTCTACTGGGTATTTAAAATCAAATTGATTGATTTCTAAACCAACATCAATTTTTTGGTTACTTATTGTTAATAGCTTTCTCCGGCCTAGCGAAAATGCATAGTTTATTCCAGCATTATAATCTTCTAATGTTTTTTCAATTAATAATGGCTGTCCATATGAAAAAGTAAGAAATGATTTAGGGCTGGATCCAAGAACAGAGTCTTGCAATGCTCTTTTTGTTGCTCTGGCTAATTTCCTCGCTTTTTTTCTCTCTTCTTTTGCTTTCTTCTTTTCAGTTTTAGCTTCTTTTTTAGCGAAATCTTCCACTTCTTTTGTTTTTTCAATTGCCCCTAATGTTGCCATTGCTGCTGCTGCTTCTAAACGAGCAATCTCAGCCTCTCTTTCTGCATCATACATTTTTTCTATTGCTTTTTGAGCTTCTTTTTTGGCTTTATCCATTTCTTTTTGAAATTTTTGAACATCTTTTGCCTGACTTTTTGCTCTTTTTAAAAGTTTTGCAGTATTACTCGCTAGCTCGTTTGCTTCTTCTAGTGCTGTTGCAGCTTTAATTAATTCATCATTTGCTTGATTTAAAGCTTCTTCTGCTCTATTGGCAAACTCAAGAGCTAAATTCAAATTATTGATATCTTTTAAACTATGATCAATTATTTGCTTACCATCCCATTCATACCTATATGCATATTTATCTGGTTGCATGTATGGAATAATTTTTCGCTCTAACTCTTTAGCATCTTGATCAATAATAATACGTACAGTTTCTTCATTCTTTTTATCGTGGATAAATTCTATTGTTCGGATTATTTGATTCTCTGAATTAAAGTATTGAACCATTCTAAGAAAAGAGCCTTTTTCCCAGAATAATAAATGCCTCCCAACAAATGTTTTATCAGAATCAAAATAAGAAGATTCTATAACCTCAGATATAATTGCATCATTCTTTTCAAAAGTATAATTAAAGTTATAAGAAAAATATTGAAACCCCACAGCATCGCGAAAAGAAGCACTTTTAGGCCGCCCATCGCTCCTACTTTTAAAATCAGCAATCCAGCCAGGTCGAACATAACTCAATTGATCAGCGTATAAATATTTATCTAGTCTTGAAGCGTTCCCTAATGAATTAAATTTAACTGTATACTCAGATCGTGCTCCTGATTTTGACCAAACTAAATGATATGTTTCTTTTATCGTTCTATCTTTACCAAACTTTGTTACTTTTTTAATTCGATTATCTTTATTATAAGTAACCTGATAATATTGCTGCCCATAAAAACTTTGTGGTTCACCCTTTAAATCCAAGACTCTTCTATAAGGGTTCCAATATTTATAATATTCTATAATAGGAGCTTTTTTGAAGGTTTTATTCAACTCAACCCCATATAAAAAAGATGAAAATAAAGCGAAAAAAGAATACGTTAAAAAAAACTTAAATATCAGGCTAGCCCCCAAGCCATTAGCATTATCATAGTAAAAAATAAAGAAAATCCTACTACACTTCCGGTTTTGAATCTATTATTAAAATCAATGACCTCTTTATCTAACGTTTGATAATTCAATGCTATTGTTTCATGTTTTCCTTCATCGACAAAAATATCTAAACGCCCCATAACTAAAATATCATTCAGCATTTTATCTTTCGCTGTCAGCGAATTTCCATCTTGAGAATAATCGTTAGAAAAA
>JAOLAV010000071.1 GCA_028338895.1 Fidelibacterota bacterium | reverse complement strand
ACAGGCGGATTGGTTGATTTAAAGACCACTCAAGAAGTAGCAGAGTCTCAAGAGAAATATATCTTATTAGGTATATCTCAAATGTGGGAAGCTTTGCTTTTTTCAACAGCTGCTGATCTGTGGGGGAGTATTCCGTATTCGCAAGCTGCGAATCCTAATTTTCCCGTACCAAAATTTGATTCTCAGGAACAGGTTCATTTTGCGGTTTTAGATCTTATTGATAGCGCTATTCTAAATTTTCAAAAAGGGCAAATATTTACCTTACCTTCGGACTATGATTTCACCTTTGGTGCTGATGTTGGAAAATGGATTGCTGCGGCACATACACTTAAAAGTCGAATTTACTTAAATTGGGCAGAAGTAGATAATTCATACTATCAACTTGCACTTGAAGAAGCTCAGTTGGGTATTTTAGATCCTTCGGGTCTTGGTGATTGGACTTTTCTTCATGGATCGGCTATTGCTGAGAGAAGTATATGGTTTCAATTTATTCTATCAAATTCTGATTATATGGGAGCAGGTAAATTACTGGTTGATATGTTAGAACGAGATAATGATAGTCGTTTAAATATTTACTTTTTAGGAAATGGACCCTCTGAAATATTTGGTGTTAGTCCTGGGGATTCAGTACAAAATGCTTCTATGCTTAATATTACTGGCCATTATGGGATGCAATGGAGTCCTGATTTTGTTACTTGGTATGAAAATAATTTTATTATTGCGGAGTGTCACTTTAACCTTGGTAATGAAGCAATCGCTTTGTCAACATTAAATGAGACCCTCGATGGCATAGAGCAAGTTTGGAGGGGGCGTGGTTTTGCCAGCGCAGTTATACCTCGTTATGAAAATATCTCTGGGGATACTCTTATTGCAGCTCTAATGAATGAAAAATACAAAGCTCTTTTTCTTAATATTCAATCCTGGAGTGATTGGAGAAGAACAGGTTACCCAAAATTTATTGACTCTGCGAATAATAGTACTGAATGCGGGTCTACAGATAATGGTCTTGGTGTTCCAAGAAGACTATTATATCCGGAAAAGGAAAAATCCTCCAATCCAAAATGTCCGCAAAACGCTGGTATATATGATCGCCTAGAGAATGATCCCTTTTAAAAGTATTTTAATTGCTTTTACAGTTTTGTTTTGTACAGTTTTTTCAGAAGAATATATAGAACAAATAAACCCACCCTGGGGTTATGTTTTTACGAAATGGCAAGGTGACCCAATCGATGTAATAACATATATACCACCAAAAGCAAATAGAGAGACGCCTATATTAATTGTTATTCCTGGAGCATCTAGAGATGCACAGAGGTTCCATGGCTCTTGGCTAGACCTTGCAAAAAAAAATAATTTTTCCGTAGTAACCATTGGAGCAAGTAAAAAAATCTTCCCAGACGAATATTCATATAATGCCGGTAATGTTGTTAATAAAAGTGGCGATCTTGTAGATGAAAGAAAATGGCTATTTAATGTCATTGAACCCATTTTTAATGATTTTAAAAAGAAGTATGGTTTTACCTCTGAAAATTTTTACTTATTTGGTCACTCAGCAGGAGGTGGATTTGTTCATAGATTTATGTTATTTAAGCCAAACGCTCCAGTTATAAAAGCGGTTTCAGCTAACCCAGCTTTTGTAACTTTACCAGATTATGAAATTCCTTATCCATTTGGTTTAAAAAATACTAAAATAAATAATAAAGATATTATATCTTGGCTTGAAAATAAGATGGCTATTTTACTTGGGGAGGATGATACTGGACCTAGGACTAAACCCCTTAGTAATAGCCTAATGGCTAAAAAGCAAGGGCTTAGCTGTCTCACAAGAGGGAAAAATCTTTATACAAAAGCAAGTAAAAAATCGAAAAAGTTAAATGCTAAATTTGATTGGGATTTAATAATTGTTCCAGGCGTAGGACATGACAATTTTAATTTAGCCCCTCATGCATGTGATTATTTTTTTGGAGAACTGTAGAGAATGAATACTAAGCAGAAAATTGGTTTTATTCTTGGTCTCTTTGTTTTTTTTGTCTTAATTAATTTAGAACCTCCTGAAAATATGAACCCTCTAGGTATGAAGGCTGCTGCAGTTTCATTACTCATGGCTATTTTCTGGGTA
>JAOLAV010000070.1 GCA_028338895.1 Fidelibacterota bacterium | reverse complement strand
TTTTGAAGTTGTTTTACAAAAGCATGAAACTCTAATTCAGTAAATTTTGAAATAGTGTCATTTAAATTAATTGGTTTTCTTTCTAAATCTTTAATTTCAAGGGAAAGTTCTACATCTGTTAAAATTTTAACAAGCTCTTTACTTAATTTTGCTTTTTCTACACCTTCTATTAATCCATTGTGAACTCTTTTATTTGTAATTTTATCCGCATTTTCAAGGGCTGATTCTAACGAACCAAATTTCTTTAACAACTTAACCGCTGTTTTTTCACCTACCCCTGGTACGCCCGGTATATTATCTGCTGTATCTCCCATCAGGCCAAGGAAGTCTATAATTTTATCAGGTGGAAGCCCCCATCTTTCTATTACTTTTTCAGGATTATATATTATTGGTTTTGGTGATTTACGATTACCAGGAGAATACATATAGATATTATCATTAATTAGCTGCATAAAATCTTTATCTCCGCTAACTATATAGGTATGTAACCCTTTTTTATCAGCATCAACCGCAAGTGTACCAATAATGTCGTCAGCTTCAACTCCAGGTTTTTTTAATACTGGTATGTTCATAAATTCTAGAATTTCCCATAAATGAGATAGTTGAGATTGTAGCTCTTCAGGCATTGGTGGACGATTTGCTTTATATTCAACATACATATCGTGACGAAAGGTTTTTTCTTTTGAATCAAAAGCACAAACAAAATAATCAGGTTTTTCTGCTTTAAGAAGTTTTAGAATATGATTCACAAATCCATATAGAGCACTTGTATGCAAACCATAAGATGTAATTAAGGGGTTTCTGATGAGTGCAAAATGGGAACGATACAAAATTGCATAGCCGTCTATAATAAAAAATCGTTTTCTTTCAGAATTAAGCATATTCACACAAAAAATTACATCAGCAAACACAACTCAACCAGCTACATTTAAAAAAAAAAAGCCTTTGGAAACCAAAGGCCTTTTAATATTCAGTTTTAAACTGAGGTGTTACATCATACCGCCCATACCACCCATACCACCCATACCAGGATCTGGCATTGCAGGCATTTTATCATCTTCAGGTAGATCAGTAATAGCCGCTTCAGTTGTTAGAACCATTCCAGCTATAGATACCGCATTTTCAACAGCAACTCTAGCAACTTTTGCAGGGTCTATAATACCAGCTTCGAACATATTTACATATTCATCATTTCTAGCATCATAACCATAATCATCTTTTTTATCACGAATATTTTGAACGACTATAGCCGATTCAACACCCGCATTTTCGACAATTTGACGTAAAGGAGCTTCTAGTGCTCTACGCATAATATCGACTCCCACTTGCTGCTCGGATCCTAGCTTGACTTTTTCAAGGGCTGGAATAGCACGAAGAAGTGCAACTCCACCTCCTGGTACAATACCTTCCTCAACAGCTGCTCTAGTTGCATGCAATGCATCTTCAACACGAGCTTTTTTCTCTTTCATTTCAACTTCAGTAGCAGCACCAACATTAATAACGGCAACACCACCAGATAATTTAGCTAAACGTTCTTGTAACTTTTCACGATCATAATCTGAAGTAGTTTTTTCAACTTGTACTTTGATTTCATTAATACGTGCTTTGATAGCATCAATATTTCCACCACCATCTACAATAGTAGTATTATCTTTATCTGAGACGACTCTTTTAGATGTACCTAAGTAATCAAGTGTTGCATTATCTAGTTTATATCCAGCATCCTCTGAGATAACAGTTGCTCCAGTTAGAACAGCTATATCTTCTAGCATTGCTTTACGTCTATCTCCAAAACCTGGAGCTTTTACTGCTAGAACTTTGAAAGTTCCTCTTAGCTTATTAACGACTAAAGTAGCAAGAGCTTCACCTTCTATATCTTCAGCTATGATAACAATCGGTTTTCCAGTTTGAACGACTTTTTCAAGTAATGGAAGAAGATCTTTCATATTACTGATTTTTTTATCATGAATTAAAATATAAGGGTCTTCCATTTCAGCATCCATTGATTCAGAGTTCGTCACAAAATATGGAGATAAATAACCTCTGTCAAATTGCATACCTTCTACTGTCTCAAGAAATGTTTCAGCTGTCTTTGATTCTTCAACAGTGATAACACCATCTTTACCAACTTTCTCCATCGCTTCAGCAATCTTATCACCAACTTCTTTATCATCATTCGCTGAAATTGTAGCAACCTGAGCAATTTGATGACTATCTGGAAGATCTTTAGCTTGCTTTTTAAT
>JAOLAV010000007.1 GCA_028338895.1 Fidelibacterota bacterium | reverse complement strand
AAGTAAACCTTTTAAATTGGACTCTTGAATACGGGCATCATGAATAATATTTATTAAAGTTGAGTTTGAGCGGATCAAAGATACCTGTGCATCTAACACTTCTAGGATTGTTACCGACCCTAAGGTATATCTTTTCGTTACAAGTTTTAAATCTTCCTCAGCCGAATTTACAACTGATTCATTTAGTGGAATAATTTCAGCATAATTATTTAAGGATTCTCGGATAAGCTCAGCCTGGACTCTTAAATCATTAAGTCGTGTTACATAATCATATTCTGCCTGTTTAATAAAAAATCTTTGTTTTTTGTTGATTAAGGTATAATGATTTCCCGGTGTAAATAGGAATAGATAAAGACAAGTTCATACCTAAAGACCAATCTTCTTTTAGTGCGTTTTGCAATTCATTTATTGTTGTTCCATTGGCCGAATAAGTTAAAGAAGTATTCAAAGAAGGTAGTCTTAGGGCTCGTGCTGTTTTATAATTAAGACCTCCTAAATAGATTTGTATATCCGAGATTAAAAGAGAAGGGTTCTTTGTTTTTAAAAATCTTAGAATATCGGCACTCGATGGAATATTTGGTAAAGACCAAGTCTCTTCAATAGCAGTGATCTTTTGACCAAAGTCTTGTATTCCAATTGAATTAAATAATATTCTTCGAGAGTTTGATAAGTTTGTTTTTTTATTCAATAAATCTACTTTTGCTTGACCTAATGAAACTCGGGCTTTCAATAAATCAGTTTTTTTAATAACACCTAAATCAAATTGTTTACTTATCAAAGAAACTTGCTGGTTTGACATTTCTAGATTTTTTTCTGCAACCTCATAAAGTTGCTGTGCCTTTAATAATCCATAGTAGGCTTTTATGACATTTTGGATTACTTGTATTTTTGATATCCTTTGATTTAACTTTGCTATCTTTAAGTTTTCTTTTGAATTTTTTACTTGATTAAATGATCGTCCTCCATCGTAAAGAGTTTGATTTAAAGAAACTCCTGCTGACAAATTCTCAGTTGAGCTGGTATAAATAGTGTCATTAAAAATTGGAATAATATCAACTCTTTCAGAAAATTGAGTATAATTCCGATTTGAATAAGCCTGTACAGATGGCAATAGTCCACTATATGAACTTTTAAAATCTTTTTCTGCTAATTCAATACCTAGGTTAGAAGATAAAATAGTTTTCTTACTTTCTAATGCCCATTGAATACAATCATCTAGACTATATCCTCCAGAATGGGCTGTTAAGGGAAATAATAAGTTTAGGATAAAAAGGCAATTTTTGAAATTATTTATTTTCATTTATTTTAATCAATTAAGCTCAATTTGGATTATCATAATTTTGATAACATCTCTTTCTTTTTTAATAAAAAAGCATAGGCAGCATCATATGTATTCTCAATTAATCCATCTAGAATAGCTTCTTCAATTTGACGTTTTACAAGTCCCACTTTCTTACCTTCTTTAAGAGAAAAAATAGACATGATCTCTTTACCTTTGATCGGTGATTGAAAGTTTTTCATATTATCTCTCTCAATTACATTTGACATTTTAATTTCAACCTTATCAAAGTTTTTTAGATATTGGGTCACTTTTTTGGGATTCTTCGTTGTAATATCTGCTCTACAAAGGATCATTAGATCATCTAAATTTTCTCCTGCTGCTACCATTAGTCGCCTCACTGCTGAATCTGTAACAATATCTTTAACTAGCGAGATCGGTCGAAGATGAAGAAGGGTCAACCTCTCAAGGTAAAATTTAAGGTTATTTGACAGTCGTAGTCTTTTAGCAACTTTTAATATCATCCTTTCTCCAATTGCATCGTGACCATGAAACGTATAACCTTTTTTTTCATCAACACGTCGTGTATTTGGTTTTGCAATATCATGAACAAGTGCCGCGAATCGAATCTCCATCTTATCGCTTAGACTTGCTGCATTATCTACAACTTGAAGTGTATGCGTAAAAATATCTTTATGATTCCATTCTGCTGTTTGATCCATGCCATACATCTTATCTATTTCAGGAAAAACAATTTTCATTAATCCTGTTTTCTGTAAGATATTTAAACCTATGGAGGGTTTATCTGTTTTCAAGATTTTAATGAATTCATCTCTAATTCGTTCCCACGAAACAATATCAATTCTGTGCGACTGCTTTTGTATTGATTGGAAGCATTTATCTTCGATTTTAAAACCAAGTTTAGATGAAAAATAAGCTGCACGCATCATTCTTAATGGATCTTCTGAAAATGTTTCATCAGGATCTAGAGGTGTCCTTAAAACTCTATGCTCTATATCGAGCATTCCTTCAAATGGGTCTGTTATATTTCCTATTTTTTTTGGATGAATATCCATTGACATAGCATTAATGGTGAAATCTCTACGGACTAGGTCACCTTTAAGATCTGTATAAATTACTTCAGTTGGTTTACGTGAGGTAGATTCGTAGCTCTCTTTACGAGCTGTGGCAACTTCAATTTGAATATCTTTATTCGGTATCAAAGCGGTACCAAATTTTTCAAAAGGAATAACCTTTTTCACCTCAATTTGTTCCGCTATTTTCTTTGCAAATTCAATGCCATCTCCAATAGTCATAATATCTATATCATTTATTTTTTTCCCCATGATAAGATCGCGGACAAAACCACCAACAACGTAAGCCGGGATTGATTCTTTTTCAGAAATCTCGCCTGCAATCTTTAAAACTTTATGTACAGATTTATTTTTAACCAACTTTAATAAATGTTTTATATTTATCATGCATAAAATTACAAAGATAGTAATGCGACAAACACCTTGTAAAAAAAAAAGGTTTAACTCAATTTCTAATCATGGTTAAAGGATGGTCATTCTTTTTTGTTAATATATTGATAATTGCAACATTATCCGGGCAATTCACTTCAGTTAACGTAACTATCGACGACAGACTTTTGCGAAGTGAAGAAAAACAAGATATAATAAATTTATCAAATGATGTAAAACATTTTTTTCAGAACACAACATGGAATGATACCTATTCAGATATTAAAATTGACCTTTATGTCCAAATTATTTTTGAAAGTGTTACAGTGAAGGGAAATGAGACTATATATAACTCCCAAGCAATGTTTTCAAATGGTAAAGACCTAAGGTATTTTGATAAAAGTATCCAGTTTTATTACAATTCAAGTACCAATTTATATTACGATCCTGTTTTGTTTGAACCTTTAACAGGATTCCTAGCTTTTTATGGGCATTTAATACTAGCGGGTGAAATAGATACGTATGAATTTAATGGTGGAAACGGTTCATACGAGCTTGCTAGAGATATTGCTATCCGTGGCTCAGCATCTGATTATAAAAAAGGATGGAGTAATCGAATTAATGACGTTGATGATCTCAGTCGGAATATAGGATTAAGGAAAGCCCGGTTAGCATGCTACATCGCAATGGATTTATTCGAAGAAGGTGATATTGATGGTACTATTAAGGAACTAAATATTATGCTCGATGGATTAGACGAATCTTATCGAGATATAGGCCGTGACAATAGTACTCAGTATTTTTTAAAAGTAAAGTCAGAAAGGATAGCAGAAGTTTTTGCAATTCTAGGTAGAAAAGAACTTTTAAAAGATATGAAAGAACTAGATCCAGATCGAAGAGATATTTATAACTCTTATTTAGAGACTATCTCCAAGTAAGTCTTTTTTCTGAAAAAGTAATGCTGAAGAACAATAGAGTCTTTTGTTAGCATTCGCATTATTTGTTTATCACTTACTCTTTTTATTTTTTTAAACCTTGAACGTTTTTTTATTATTTGAAGAGGATGTAATAGAATCCAAATAATTGATTTTACAATACCAGTAAAATGATTAAAATCAAATTTTAAAAGAGTATACATACAGGCGATTAATTCAAGTATTAAGCGCAGACTCCCTAGGTATAATGTGATTAATATAGAATAATTACTAAAAATCATGATAAGAGAATTACGATGATTTAGATAATATTTTTTATGAGAGTTCATTGGCAATGAAACTGCATTTTTATGATAGACTAATGACCGTGGTTCAACCCAAATTTCATGTCCCATGGCTTGAAGTCGCCAGCACAGATCTATCTCTTCCATATGTGAAAAAAATATTTCTTCAAATGCCCCTGACTCTAAAAATATTTTTTTACGAACGATTAGTGCCGTTCCCGATGCCCAAAAACATTGCTGAGCATTACTATACTGATTCTTATCTATTTCTTGTTCTAGAAATAAACGGCCTCTAGCGAAAGGGTAGCAAAAAATATCCATATAGCCACCAGATCCACCGGCATAGTCAAAGACATCTTTTTTATAATAATTTAGAATCTTTGGCTGAGCAGCAGCGATTTTTTTATTATTATCCAGTCGATCAACTAAAAATTTTATCCAATCTGGATTTTGAACAGTATCATTATTTAAAAATATTAAATACTCACCTGATGCAGCTTTTGCTCCAATATTACAACCACCAGCATACCCAAAATTCTTAGAGTTTTCAATTAAATAAATATCTGGATGATTTTTTTTTATCCAAATTTGACTATCGTCAGTTGAGGCATTGTCGGAAACAATGATTTCAAATGAATTATAATTTGTTTTTTTTAAAGAATTTAAACATTCAGATAAAACATCAATACCATTCCAATGAGGTATTATTACAGAGACTTTTGGCTTTTTATCCGCCAGAGCGAACTTCTTCTAAAATCTTCTGTGCATTCTTATCTGAAGGATTTCTTAATACCCAGTCCGACAATACAACTTCAGCATCTTGAGATCTATTATTTTCCCTATAGATGTAAACAAGCGAAGAAACTATTTCTGGATATGCCTCTTTCCACCTTACCCACTTAGACTCTTTAATAGATTTTTTATTAAAACCCCTTGTCGTAACCATTCCTTCAATTTGCAAATAATCTTCCCTCATTCTATCCAAAATAGATATGGCTTTATCAATATCATTTAATTCTTTATAAAAGGTATTCGCATATTCAACTCTATTTAGAGGTCGGCCATTACCTCGATCGACTAACTGTTCTAGGATACTCCGCATTGATTCTTTTTCACCCAAGTCTCCATAAATACGGGCAACTTGATAATGTAAATCTTCAGATTGTATAGGAATTGTTTTCTCGGGAATATTTTCACTCATACGATTCAGAGTTTTGATAATTTTAGTTTTTAATTGAACCAGATCTTCTTCCGATTTATTCTTTTTTCGCTGTTTTCTCTGAAAATCCATATAGTATGTAACCGCTAGCTGCATATACGCACTACGATAATTCTGTAATAATCTTTGAGTTTGCTGATTAAAGAAAATTTTATCATTACCTAAATTTCTAAAAATATAGCCCGCTTGGTAATCTCTTGACCAACTTAAATAATCTTCACCATCTTTTAGATCATAAAATTTTTCATGATCAAAATTTGTAGACCAATCATTAGAACCTACATTCGTCATTAAGTTTTCATACATTTTATCAGCATCAACAGGTTTTGTTTTATGACTTTTTAATTGAAAAGTTAAACCTTGCATATCTAAGTATTGATCTAAGCCTATTCTATTTTGCTGAGATACTGTTACGGCAAAATAAATAGGGATATTCCAAGCAGCATCATTAATAATACGCATGATCATCATATCCTGAACTCTTAATGCTTGCCCACCATAGGTTGGTTTCATTTCCCATTCTATAAAGCCATCTTTATTCAGGGAATCATTTTTAACTGGGATGGTTACTTTCTTCTTCTCCCACCGTTGTAAACTGGATGTAAGTTGATCAACTTTTCGATCTGTAAGAGATTTACTAATGAAACGATGCTCTTTTGTTCGCTTGTCCCTCCATTGCTTAATATACCAAGGAGTATTGAGTAGACTCAAATTCACAACGGCGACATCAGTTCTAACTTTTTCGACTTCTTGTAGATACCATAGGGGAAAAGTATCATTATCCCCATTTGTAAATAAAACACCGTTTGGCCCACAAGATTGAAGCAGATTATAACTATAGTCCCATGCAACAAAGTTCCCCGAACGATCGTGAGAGTGATAATTTGCTTTTGCCATTGCCATTGGTATGAAAATTATTTGCAAAATAAGAAAGCCTGTAATTAGTCTTTTGCTTAATTCATTATTTTTAAGATATTTAGTTATCATCTCACTGATAGCTGATGTTCCAACACCTATCCAAATAGAGAAAGCAAAGAAACTGCCTACATATGAGTAATCTCGCTCTCTTGGTTGTGGGTCATCTTGATTTAAATATAAAATTATGGCATAGCCAGTCATCACAAATAAAGACATTACGGAAAAAGCCATTTTTTCATCACGGTAAGCATGGTAAAACATGCCAATTAAACCTAGAATAAATGCCAAGGGAAGACCAAATTGTGTTAGGTCAATTCCATCTTCTCTTGAGTTTGCCCCCATATTAATAACGCTAGGATCTGAAGCTGGACCGCGGCCAGCAAATTGCCACAAAAAATATCGATTATACATTTTTCGGACCTGATAGTTCCAAAAATAATCCCATTGCTCGCTTACTTTATAGCCTCGATATTGTTTATTTTGAGCACTTGAGAACTCTCTTTTTGGACCTTCAGGGTATCCAACAACTTCATGTATAGGCTCAATACCGTTAAAACGCCTTGGCAGTAAACCAACGCTTCCATATTGCTCTCTTTCTAAATAGGAAATAAAAGCCTCTACTGTCTCAGGATCATTTTCATCAATCCCCGGGTTTTGATTGGAACGTATAAAAATTAGGGCATAGGTTGAATAACCAATTATAACTAGGACCGTAGATGTAAGAATTACAGAAGCTAATTTTTTCTGATTTAATATGGACCAGACCATTAAGCCAAAAATACTTATGATAAGTAATCCCGTTCCTAAGACGCCAATTGAATCTGCTATCTTAGGCATACCTTTTATAATGACATCATGAATTATATAAAAAGTGACTGCTGTAATAATCATTGTGATTCCAAAAGAAATCCATTCAAATTTATATTTTCTGAAGTATATAACTAGAGCAACAAATGGTAGAGTTAGTAAATTTAATAAATGAAGTCCTGTTGCGAGGCCAATCATATACGCTATAATAAGAATATATCTTTCGTTCCCTTTTTCATCCGCTTTTTCGCTCCAATGCAAAATTAACCAAACTACTATTGCGGTAAAAAATGTACTGAATGCATAAACTTCAGCTTCAACAGCATTAAACCAATGACTGTCGGTAAAAGCAAAAACTAGAGAGCCTATTACACCACCGCCAAAAGCGATCAAAGCATCGAGAGAAGATTCTAACCGTCCTCTCCAATGAGTCACAACTTGCACCACGATCAGATACAAAAACATGACAGCTAACGCGCTAGAAAGAGGAGAGAGCAGGTTCACTCTAAATGCAATATCTTCACTGAACGGTAAGATTGAGGCTATTCTACCCAGTAACAAAAAAAATGGTGCTCCTGGAGGGTGAGGGACACCTAGAGTATGTGCAACGGCAATGAACTCGCCACAATCCCAGTATGAAACGGTAGGAGCCATTGTATCGTAATAAACTAGAAAAGATAAAAGGAAAACAATGAATGCAAGGATTTGATTTAAACGACTGTAGTTAGAATACATTATGATTCCTTTTGAGTCTTTTTTTCAGAACTTTTTATGATACTTTTTTGTTCGATCAATTTTATTTTGAGATCACTCAATGTATTTATTAATATCTGTTTTTCATATTCAGTTAAATTACTCGCCGTTTTCACTTCCAACATCTCGATTAAGCCTATATAATATAATGCTTGATCTAGATTTTGGTTAATTTGATTACTCATCGGGTTCTTCATAACTCCTAATGAAATCAATGCACTCGTTTGAAATGTACCAACTAGGTAAGCAAACATTTTTTCTTGATCTTCTATTAAACTACTCATAAAGTTTAAAACACTGTTTTTTTAATTGATTCAAAGCCATCTAATTTAAATCATGAATAATTGATTGAAAATGTTTCTTTAAAAAATCTATCTTTCATAAACATTAGGACTCTAACTTTATTTGATCCATTTACGATCTAGAAAATCCAATAGATAAAAACTAGGAAATTCTTAGATCTTCTAATTTGGAAGAATATGTTTTAAAAAACACTTTTTTTATTAAATTATTTTTTTCTTGTTCTAAAAAAGGATCTCTTTCAATTAAGCTTATTGCTATGCCTCTCGCCGTTTGGATAATATCTCCATCAGTAATTAAATTTGCAATTTTAAATTGAAAAAAGCCTGATTGTCTTATACCAAAAAACTCTCCCGGCCCCCTTAAACGAAGGTCTTCATCTGCAACTTTAAAACCATTATTGGTTTCTTCTAAAATTTTAAGACGTTTACCCGATGTATCTGTTATATTTCGCCTTACTAAAATACAATAGCTTTGATAGGTCCCCCTACCGACACGCCCTCTTAGTTGATGCAATTGGGTTAAACCGAACCTTTCGGCATTTTCTATTAACATTACGGTTGCATTGGGTATATCAATTCCGACCTCTATTACGGTAGTTGAAACGAGAATATTTATTTTATTCTTTGCAAATCTATCAATGACAAAATCTTTTTCTTCTGATTTCATTCTTCCATGTACAAGCCCCACTTCTAGATTGGAAAACACACTTTTAGACAATACTACATGAGCTTCTATTGCTGCTACTAAATCTAGTTTTTCAGACTCCTCTACAAGCGGGAATACAATCATACACTGCCTGCCAGCAGAACATTCTTTTTTAATAAAATCATAAACTTTTTTCATTCTCTTTGGCTGAACAACTTTTGTTTTTATAGGGATACGGTTCAAGGGCATTTCATCTATAATAGATATTCCCATATCTCCATGATACGTAATCGAAAGTGTTCTTGGAATAGGAGTTGCCGTCATTGCTAAAAAGTGAGGATTGATTCCTTTTTTTACTAAAAGAGCTCTTTGGTTAACTCCAAAGCGGTGCTGTTCATCAATAATTACAAACCCTAAACTTTTAAAGTCAACATCATCTTGAATTAGCGCATGAGTCCCAATTATTACAGGTATTTTACCATTTATTAATCCTTTTAATATGGGAATACGTTCGGTTTTTTTCATATTCCCAATCAACAAGCCACATGGAATATTTATTTGCTCAAAATGTTTTTTAAATGAATGGTAATGCTGCCTTGCTAATATTTCAGTCGGGGCCATAATTGCGACCTGTGAATTGTTTCCAACAGCAATGGATGCAGCTAAAATAGCTACTATTGTTTTACCGCACCCAACATCACCCTGTACTAACCGATTCATTTGAGATCTCTTTTTTAAATCAGAATGAATTTCTTTAACTACTCTTTTTTGAGAATCTGTTAACTCAAATTGAAGCCTACTTGATATTGTTTTAAAATAAGGTCCAATATCGGTTAATGGTTTTGCTTTATTGAATTGAAATTTATTTTTTTTATAAACTAATAATAATTGTAAAAAAAAATGTTCATCAAACTTAAGCCTTCTAATTGCATCCTTTAATTTTTCTCCATCTTGAGAAAAATGGATTTGCTGTAAAGCTTTATCAAGTGAAATAAATTTATATTCTTTTAAAAAAGATTCAGAAAAGTAATCTTGGTATTTTTCAAAATGGCTTAGAACCTCTTTTACGATTCTTCGTAAAAAACGTTGTTCAATTCCACTTGCTCTTAATTCGTTCGTTAAGGGGTAAAGCGGAATGATTTCACCCGTTTTCAAAGGATTATCTTCTTCCTCTAGAAAATCAATTTCAGGATGAGTCATTGAAAACCCATTATACCAATCGACTTTACCATGTATTGCGAGTTTTATGCCGATGGCAAACTTTTTCTTTATATAACTTATTGAATTAAACCATGAAAGAGTTAATAATCCTGAGCCATCAGAGACAATGACCTGAAACATTTTTCCTTTTCGTATTCTTCTTTCACCAAATGTTTCAACCTTTGCAACTGAAGTTACTAGTTGTCCTTTTTGAAATTCTTTTATGGGAGTAATTGATGTTCGATCTAGATAACGTCGAGGAAAATAATAGAGCAAGTCTTCTATTGAAATTATTCCATTTTGGTTCAATACTTTTTCGCGCTGCTCACCAACTCCTTTTAATATCGAAATAGGATCACTAAAGTTCAAAAGATTAGACCTTTATAAGGTTACTTCCATTCTTTTCGATAAGTATAATAAACACTTTGTGTCTCCCCGGCATTAAGCGTGAGAGGAAATTGAATAGTAGAAGCATCTTTTTTCTGATAGTTCAAAGATTCATCCTTTATAACCCAATCACCATTAATATGCTCAATAAGTAAAACATCAACGTCCTCATTTCTTGCATTTGTGACTCTTATTTCAATAACAGCTTCTTCACTCTTTCTTTGACGATCGTAATTTAGAACCTTTCTATTACCAATTACATCAAAAGCTCTTCCAGAGGTCAATGTTGTGGACTGCCCTTTTGGTACTTGCCCCATATTATCCGCCCCAATATATTCTAATCCTCGCCCTTGTTTAAAAGAGTACATCTCAACTTTACCACCTGGCAATGAAATCCCTAAGCCATTGGACTCCGTATTATTCATGGATAGCTGTACTTCAAGAGGTTCTTCTTTCTGTCTGCGCTCACTATTCTCAAAAACATATTTTTTAGTGTAACCAATATCTAAAGGTCCATACATACGAATCGTAATATTTTCTTTTGCACCGAGATCGTGTTCATTATTTAGACTATATATATAGTAATCACCCAATGCATCTGAACTCATTAAAGAAGGTACCTCTGATTTTGAGACAGCAAAAGTCCTACTCATTCGCTCCGGAGTAGGGGCTTTTATTTTAACTTTATTTAAATTACCTTCTACCAACTGAATTTTGGCAGTCTCAAAACTCATATCTGAAGCATTAGAGATTACTGCTTCAGCAATTAGCTCGCCTTTTTCTTCATTTTGCATGATTAATCTATATACTGTTGTCCAAGTGAAATTATTAGATTTATAAACCAATTCTCCTTCAACATCTTGTGCTGATTTTGACTTTAAGTCCCACGATAGAAAAGGAGTGAATATTGGTGAATCAGTATTCTCTATTTTACTTCCTAAGAATTCTATCTCGCTTCTATTAAATGAAATAATTCCAGATGAGTGGTCCAAAGTAATAGAGTTTGAACTGATTTCTAGAAGGGTACCTTTAATTAGCTTGCTACTTTTTGGTTTAACCTGTACGAGCTGCCCCCTGAGACCATTAAAAAAATCATTACCTTTGAAAATATTATTATTGAATCTTTGTGATAAAATATCAACACCTCTAATATTTAAAAATGGAGTGTCTCTATCTATCCCATTTGGTAAACTATTCCATGTTATATAGCTGAGGCCTAATGGGACAGACCATCCAACGGGCTGTTTAATTAGTGCTGTACCATCTTTATATATCGTGAGTGTTGCATCTTCAGATTGGCTAACTAAATAATTAAAGAATAGTACTAATAATAAGATTTTTTTCATTTAAGTATCTCCAAGTTTGCCATCAATTTTATATGCTCATCAGATAATTTTTGATGATTTATTTTCTCTTTTGAAATTACTTTCTCAGGTGCTCGTTCAAGAAAGTTTTGATTAGAAAGTTTTCCATCTATTGCACCAAGCAGCTTCTTTATTTCAAAGACCCTTTTTTGCATGCGTAACCTTTCTTGTTCTAGATCAACTAGCCCATCTAATGGTATATATAATTCCATACCGTTCGCAACTGCAGTCGCCGATTGTACTGGTTTTTTCAATGTAGAACTCATTGATATATTATCTGTTTTAGCAAGTGTTTTTATCAAGTCAAGATGGGTAGTCAAAAAGAGTTCTTGATTCTTATTGCACCTCACAAAAAGATCAGATGATTTTGAGTTTGGAACATTCATTCTACTTCGAATTGAACGAACTGCCGTAATGACTTCTTTTAAATTCGACATGTCTGATTCAATTATTTCGTCATAAAAAAGTTCTGGTTCCGGCCATTTTGAAACAATTAAATCTCCAGAATCTTTGACTTTAAAATGTTGCCACAACTCTTCTGTAATGAACGGAGAGAATGGATGGAGAAGACCTAAAATGGTTCGAAGACATTTAACAGATATGAATCGTGCAATCTCAGCACTTTTAAAATTTGTACTGTAAAATTTTATTTTTGCAATCTCAACATACCAGTCACAAAAATCATTCCATGTGAAGTCATAAAGAACTTTTGCTGCTTCATTAAAATGAAACCGATCTAGTTGAAAGTTGTACTCATCTATTGTTTTTGATAACCGACTTAGAATCCACTGTTCAGCTAGGTCTAATTTTTTAATATCAACATTTATTTTTTGACTTTCCCAGTCATCAGGAATATTCATATCGACAAAGCGACATGCATTCCATAATTTATTCATGAAGTTTCTTCCAATTTCTAACCTGTCTGAAGAGAACAAGACGTCAAGACCTTGAGGAGACATTAGCATAACACCAAACCGAACCGCGTCAGTACCATATTCTTCGAATAAATCAAACGGATCGGGTGAATTACCAAGAGACTTACTTAACTTTTTACCTGTTTCATCTCTTAAAAGTGATGTGAAATAGACATCTTTAAAAGGAGCTTCATTTTGGAATTCATATCCTGTCATAATCATCCTAGCAACCCAAAAAAAAATAATATCTGGTCCCGTCACAAGGGTATTAGTTGGATAAAATTTTCTCAAACTATCTCCATCTTCAGGCCATGAGTGTACCGCAATAGGCCATAGCCATGAACTAGCCCAAGTATCTAAAACATCTGATTCCTGTGTCCAGTTTTCGATATCTACAGGACCATCAATAGATACATGAATATTAGTTTTATCATCATTATGATACCAAACTGGAATTTGATGCCCCCACCATAATTGCCGACTTATGCACCAATCTTTTATATTGTCCATCCAGTGGTTATAAGTTTTTGTCCAGTGAGGTGGATGAAATTTAATTTTATCGTTTTTTATTGCATCTATCGCTGGCTTCGCAAGCTCAGTCATTCGCATGAACCATTGCTCAGATAGATACGATTCAATTGGAACATTTCCTCTTTCAGAGTAACCAACTTTATTTATGTAATTTTCTGTTTTTTCTAAAAGGCCTAATATTTCGAGGTCTTTGATAACTTTCGCTCTCCCCTCTTCCCTAGATAAACCATTGTATGCTTTAGGAGTATTTTTATTTAATGATGCATCTTCATTCATTATATTAATAAAATCTAATCCATGTTTTTCAGCGATTAAAAAATCATTGGGGTCATGTGCCGGTGTAATCTTAACACACCCTGAACCAAAATCAGGGTCGACATATTCATCATAAATAATTGGAATTTCTCTACCCGTAATAGGCAGAATAATTTTTTTCCCTACTAAATTTTTATATCTTGAATCATTTGGGTTTACGGCAACAGCGGTATCTCCGAGCATGGTTTCTGGCCTTGTTGTCGCGACGACAAGAAAATCATTCGAGTCCTTAATTGAATAACGAAAATGCCACAGAAAACCATTTTTTTCTTTATGTATAACCTCTTCATCACTGATTGCAGACTTGGACACTGGGCACCAGTTTACTAGTCTATGTCCTTTATAAATTAAGCCTTTGTTATAAAGCTCTACAAAAGCTGTAAGCACTGCTTTTGTATAATCTTTATCCATTGTGAATCTTTCTTTTTCCCAGTCACAAGAACAACCCAACTTTTTAAGCTGGCGAATTATTATCCCTCCATACTTGTCTTTCCACTCCCAAGCGTATTTTAAAAAATCTTCTCTAGTTAAATCCTCTTTATTTATACCTTTTTCCTGAAGCATTGATACAACTTTTGACTCTGTTGCTATAGATGCATGGTCTGTTCCAGGTATCCAACAAGCCTCTTTTCCTTCCATCCGAGCTTTACGAATAAGGACATCTTGGATAGTATTATTTAAAACATGACCAACGGTCAGCATTCCGGTCACATTAGGAGGTGGAATTACAATCGTATATGGTTCTTTTTTTGAATTAGGATCAGCCGAAAAATAATTTTTATCTATCCAATGTTCATACCATTTATCTTCGACTAGAGATGCATTATAAGCTTTGTCTAACTTAGGCATTAGAATAAATCACCTTTAAATAATTAAATGAGTCATATATTTACAGTTTAATTTTACAATAATTAGAACAACCTTACATTCTAAATCCTAGCAAAAAATTGATTAATAATTAATAGAACAGCATTGATTTTAAATGGAGTAATATTGTATGCTTAATTAGTATTGTAATCAAATTATCATATTAAAAAAGAATTATAGAATTCAGAAAAATCTTAGAAATGGCATGATTGATTATTTTTTTCGTTTACTCCTTAAAAATCCAAAACAGGCATTAGCTTCTGTTTTATTAGTTACTCTATTTTGGTCTTCATTTATTCCAAATCTAAAAATAGACTTTTCAATTGAACATTTATTTTCAAAAAAAGATCCTAATGTTGAAAAATATTTTTCGTTTAGAGAAGAATTTGGACGTGAGGATAATATCATCACACTTATTTACCAACCTGTGGATGTTTTTGATAAATCATTATATGCTGAACTAGAAAATCTTATATATGATATTGAAGAGGTCGATGGCATTTCTAATGTCGTCTCTATATTCAGTTTGAGTGATATTGATTCGAGAGCATGGATTGGTGATTTTACAAATCAAAATACTGAATTAAATAATGATAGCCTTCTAAAAAGACTAAAATACATACAATCCGATCCTTCTATTGGTTCAAGAGTACTATCTAAAGATTTCAAATTTGGTTCAATAATAATTAGTCTTGATGATATTGTAAACAACCATCGTGATAGAAGTAAAATTCTTGAGAATATTCAGATATTAACAAATAATACATCTCCAAAATGGACATATTCTGGAGTTTCTG
The DNA here is from genome assembly GCA_028338895.1 of Fidelibacterota bacterium. Classification (GTDB taxonomy): domain Bacteria; phylum Fidelibacterota; class Marinisomatia; order Marinisomatales; family UBA1611; genus JAOLAV01. The sequence continues at coordinate 31,318 of JAOLAV010000007.1, read as the reverse complement.
TTTTAAGGACAGAATATGTTAAATACATGGTAAGAGATAATTTTCTATTTTTACCTCCCATTGCAATTTTACTCATCTGCATTTTAAGCTTTCTTTTTAGAAACTGGGTTAACGTTCTTCTTCCAATTCTAACTGTTCTTATTACGGTCATTTGGTTGTTAGGGTTGATGGGAATGGTTGGACTCGACATCAATATCATGACCTACATTGTCCCTACTCTGTTATTTATAATTGGAATAGGCGATGCTATTCATATCCAAGCTCATTTCAGAGAAAAATTAGCCGAAAAGAGAATGGCTCCAATAGATGCTATGCATGAGACAATGATCCAAATGTCAAAAGTGATTTTCTTAACAAGCCTAACAACGGCAATCGGATTCTTAGCATTAACCACAACCAGTATTAAAATATTACAAGAATTTGGATTAGAAGTTGCATGCGGAGTAATGATTGCATGGGCTGTTTCAATTTTAATCGTTCCATCAGGTATTATTTTAATGAAACGATTTAATTATCCAGAACAAAATTATTTTTCACCTTTACTTTTATGGCTATCCAAAGCTATCCCTCGTAGACCATGGGTTTTCATTCTTTTGCCTATTCTTATTTCATCCGTTGCAATTTTTAAAATTAAGGATATTTCGAGTGACTCATCCTTAATGGATGATCTCAGACCAAAAAATAAATTATACCAAGATTTAATGCTAACTCAAAAATATTTTGGTGGTGTTCTTCCATTTGAGGTTCTCATCCGCTTGGATCCTAAAAATAATGAAAACATTAATAAAGCTACCGATCCCAGAATTATAAATTTTTTAGAAATAACCCAAAACGTCTTAAAAGAAGAACTAACTGAAAGCCGTTTTTTCTCATTAAATGATCTTATCAATTCAATAAAAAGAGTCAAAAAAGAGGAGTCTAAGAATTACGATCAGAATTTTATCAACCAAATTATTTCACAACAATCAAGTCAACAAATAAAACTCATGAGTGAGGATAAAACAATACTCCGAATATCGGGATTAATTGAAAACAGGACTTCTTCTAAGATGGAAAAATTATATGATAAACTTGACTCATTAGCATCTACCTTCCCAAGCTATCTATCACTTGAATATACTGGAACAACTGTTGTTGCTTTAAAAACAAACAACTACCTTGTTCAATCATTAGTAAATAGTCTAAGTATAGCCCTTGTTCTTATAAGTATTATTATGGCATTTATGTTTAGATCAAAATCAATTCTTTTCGCAAGCTTAGTAACAAACCTTATTCCAATATTCACCGTTTTAGGATTTCTTGCTTGGCTTGGTGTCTCAATTCGCCCACCTACGGCAATGACTTTCTCGGTCGCTCTAGGTATTGCAGTAGATGATAGCCTTCATTTTTTATTAAGATATAGGAAAGAATTATCACTCGGGTTAAGTAGGCGTGAAGCAATACAAAAAACAATAATTAATACCGGTTCGGCTCTTATGATAACAACAAGTGTCTTAGTGGGCGGTTTCTCTATTTTATTCCTCTCTTCTTTTTTACCTACCTACCAATTTGGACTTTTATCTGCTAGCATGATTGCTTGTGCGCTAATTTGCGATCTGACTTTACTTCCCGCGTTGTGCCTAATCCTTCCTAATCCAAATAGAGAGTAATAGTTTTTTGACCAGATATAACTATAAAAGAAAAACTATATGCTAAGAGGGAAAAACTTTTAAAATAACCTCAATTACTGATCTCCAAAAAATTCAAGGACGATGGTATCCTTTTCATTACAGGTTTAAAGATGAATTGAAAAAAAATATTAGGAGCACTGAGTGGATTCTCAGTAATGTCGAATTTAATAGTTGAATCCCAGATTATTTTTTTTAAAAGTATTACTTAGAAAATAAAACAACCGTTTCAATATGTGGTGTATGAGGAAACATATCGACCATGGATGCCTTTTTTATATGATAGCCTTTCTCTGCTAATATTTTAGCATCTCTTGCTTGAGTTGTTGGGTTACAAGAAACATAAATTATTTTTTTTGCTTTTATCTTATGTAAATAATTTGTCATGTCTGGATGCATTCCTGCTCGAGGTGGGTCTAATATAATAATATCTGGTTTAGGTATTTTTCGAGATAATTGACCTGATTTAAAAAATGTGTCTAAATTTGATTTTAAAAAAAATATGTTATCAACTCCATTTTTTTCAGCATTTTTTTCAGCATCTTCAAGTGAGGACCTTATAATCTCAAATCCGTAAACTTCTTTCGCTTTATTTGCGAGGAAAAGCCCAATCGTTCCAGTACCACAATATAAATCAAAGATGACTTCATTTCCAGACAGTTCCGCTGCTTTTTCAACTTCCTGATAAAGTCTTAAACCTTGAAAAGTATTTGTTTGGAAAAATGAGTTGGCTGAAATCTCAAAGGTTAGGTCCCCCATTTTTTCTTCAATATAAGGATTGCCAAAGATCAATGTTTCATATTCACCATATGCAACATCGGCTTTTCTAGTATTTACATTATTGACCATAGATGTTATTTCTGGAAACTCTTTAAGTAGAGTATCTGTTAGTGGAGATAACTTATTTATATCATTATAAGATGTAACTATGTTAATCATTAATTGATTAGTATTTACTCCATATCGTATCATTAAATATCTTAAAAATCCGACATGGCTTTTTGGATCATATGGTTTTAAATCTAGATTAGAAAGACAGACTTCTCTCGCTACCTTTAATATTTTATTACCAATCTCTGGCTGAATATGGCAATTTTTTATATCTAAAATTTTATCATATCGTCCCGGGATATGTAGTCCCAAAGCAAAAGATCTATCTACACCTTCTGGCTCTGAATCCAAAACCCATCTATATGGAGAAAAAGTGAACTCCATTTTATTTCGATAATTAAAAATAGGATCAGCTGCGACAGTGCTATTCAATTTAAAATCTGTAAAGCTGCCTAGTCTTCTAAAAGCATCTTCAACTTGATTGGCTTTTTCTTTTAACTGTTCTTCATATGATAAGTTCTGGACCTTACTGCAAATATAATAATGATTACATTTTACTTCAACGGCATGAGGGGACTCAGTTAAGATGTCTAAGACTCTTGCTTCAGCAAAACCATTTTTCTTTTTATAAATTTTAGCTAATACTTTTTGTCCTGGAATTGCACCCTTTACAAATACAACAAAATTATCCTTCCGTGCTAAACCCATTCCACCATAAGCGAGCGATTCAATGTCTAATTCAAGTTCTAAACCTTTTTTTATTACGGGGGTATTTAATGTATCATTCATATTTTTCAGTATCTTTTATCTATGTTAATTCTTTTATACAGTTAATTAAATCTAAAGCACTATTGGGGCTTGATGCTTCTGCATATATCCTCATTATTGGCTCAGTATTAGATTTCCTTAAATGAACCCATTTATCTTTCCACGTAAATTTTATACCATCAATTGTTGTCTTCTCCGCATCTTTAAATAGCCCCTCAACCTTACTTATTAAAAGTTCTGGATCAATATCTTTTAAACTGATTTTATCCTTAATTATTTTAAATTGAGGAAGAGCTGCATGAATCTGACTTAATGACTCGTCTGACTGTGCCATACGGTTCAATACCAAGGTTACACCAACTAAAGAATCTCTTCCTAAATGTGATTCTCTCAAGATCACACCACCATTACCCTCACCACCTAAATTTGAATTTAGCTCATTCATTTTTTTTACTACATTAATTTCACCGACCGCAGATCTCTCAACTTTACCTTGTCTTTGGTGTATTAACGTTTCTAGAGCCATGGATGTGGAGAGGTTTATAACAAATGTTTCTTCTTCTTCGATGTTATTTAAATATCCATCTACAGCTACAACAATTGTATACTCTTCGCCAAGAGGGATTCCATTCTCATCTACAATTGCTAATCGATCAGCATCAGGGTCAACAGCAAAGCCAGCATCGGCACCATGTTCAATAACAGCATGGCTCAAATCAGCTAAGTGTTCGGGTAAAGGCTCGGTACCTCTATTAAAAATACCGTTGGGTTCACAATTTAGCTCAATTACTTGACATCCTAAAGACTCTAACATTGCAGGTAAAGCTAATGATCCTGCTCCATTTACAGCATCAATAACAATCTTGAATTTTTTGTTTCTTATTTGATTAAGAGATATACATTTTAAACTAACACATGAAATAATATGTTTCTGAATAGCATTCTTTTCTTCCCAAGCCATACCTGATTCAGAACTAGTTACTGATTCTTCATCCTCATCAACAATTTTAAAAAGTTTTTCACATTCATCGGTATGAAAAAAAGTACTATCACCTCTAACAAATTTTAGTCCGTTCCATTCAATGGGGTTATGACTTGCAGTAACAATAAAGCCACCAATTGCTTCGGTGTTGTGAACCATAAACTGAACTGTTGGTGTTGGAACAATACCACATTGGACAATGGACCTTCCGAGCCTTATTAATTCAGCAGTCATTGCACTCAGGATTGTATCGCCAGATGGACGACTGTCCCTTCCTGCAATAATTACACCTTCCGGTAGAAAAGCATGTAATGCTTTAGCATATGTAATGGATAATTTTGGGGTAAGATGTGTTTCTGTTAGACCCCTAACTCCTGAGATACTTCTTATTATCATAATGAATTCAGGTTATTAATTAATCGTTCTAATAGAAAAGCCCTGAAAATCAGGGCTTTTCTTAATATTCCTTTTCAGGAAATTACTTACGTTTTGTTCGGCGTCTCTGCCTACTCGCACGCGGATCGTTCCGCAATGCTTCAATCCTGGCTAACCTTTTAATCCTGCGAACGGTTTTCTTCTTTTCTTCTCGATTTCTATCGCTCGGTTTCTCATAAAAAGCTCTATTCCTCACTTCTCGGAGCACGCCTGCGCGTTCCCACATCTTTTTAAATCGACGTAGAGCTCGTTCGAAAGATTCCTTTTCTCTTACCTGGACTTCAACCACTTAAATCACCTCCAAAGTGTAGTTTGTGGTATATTATAACTAAATAAAATTATCATAAAAGCCGGCGATCTTAATAGATTAATAATTTAGATCCAAGTACTAAACCATTGATATAAATTCTTCAACAGTTAAGGACTCGGGCCTTCTATCAAAACCAATTTTTTCTTTAATTTTATCCGAGATACTCCAACCTTTTAAAGTATTTCTTAACATTTTTCTTCGCTGAGAAAAAGCCGTTGCTACGAGCTTATTAAATTGGATGTATTTTTCATCTTCAATTAATGGTTTTTTCTTTTTTGAAAATCGTACAATTGCGGAATCAACTTTCGGCTTAGGGATAAAGACATCTGGTTTAATTGTAAAACAATATTCAAAATTAAGGTAAGCACTGGTTACAACGGTCAACCGCCCATATGCTTTGGTATTATGCTTTGCAGACAAACGCTCTGCAACTTCTTTCTGCATCATAATGAATGCATCATCCCAAAAATCTAATTGTTCTATTAACCAAAAAATAATTGGGGTGGTAATATTGTAAGGAATATTACCAATTACTCGAACTGGATTTGCAACGGGTAAACTTTCAATGTCTTCCAAAAGAATATCTCCATGCACTAGTGATAAACCTTGTAATATAGGCCTGTTTTTTAAATGCTCGATTAATAAAGGATCTATCTCAATTGCTGCCATAGCTTTGACATAAGGGAATATACGTTCGGTAAGAGCTCCCTCTCCAGGACCTATTTCAAGTATAGTATCATCCAGAGTTGGGTTAATTGTCCTCGCTATCTTATCTAATAAATTACTATCCGTAAGAAAATTCTGTCCCCATTTTTTTCTAAAGGGATGACGATTAGATTTCATTAAGTCTAATCTATTCCAAATAGTCGAGATGCATTATCAGAAGTAATTCGAGCAATCGCCTCAATACTCATTTTATGAATATCAGATAACTTTTCAGCTACAAACCTCACTCTCCCTGGCTCGTTTGGCTTTCCTCTAAAAGGTACCGGACTTAAATACGGACAATCTGTCTCTACCAAAATATTTTCTAGTGGTAGTTCAGATGCTACCATTGGTAAATGACTATTTTTAAAAGTTAGGTTACCCGAAAAAGAAATATAATACCCCATTTCAATCAATTTTTTGGCTGTTTCTAAAGTACTGGAAAAACAATGCGCAACACCCAAAACTCCTGGGAATTCAGATAAAATCGAAATTAAATCTGAATCGGCTTCTCTATTATGAAATATGATAGGTAACTTTAATTCTTGGGCTATTTCTATTTGCAGCCTAAATACTTTTTGCTGCTTTTTCTTATCTGATAAATTTCGAAAATAATCCAAACCCATTTCACCAACTGCTATCATCTTTTCCTGATCTAACAAGCGTTTAAGATCTTCTTGAAAACCGTGTGGGGCTGCTCCTGCATCGTGAGGATGAATACCTGCTGAAGCCCAAATTGAATCAAAATTATTTGCGAGGTTCAAACATTCTTCGGCGTCTTCAAGATTTGTAGCAACACAAATAAATCTTTCAACGCCTAAATCTTTAGCTCGCTGTAAAACATTCTTTATATCGTTTTTCAAATCATCATAAAAAAGATGACAATGTGTATCTGTTAGCATTTGCTTATTTATAATTATAAAATGATTCCATAAATTAGTATTTATCACGATCATGAAATTAAATATATTGTTTTTATTCTTAATATTAAAAAGCCTAAACTTAGGATAAATGGTTAATTCTAAAAATACTGTCATTATTAATGTAATTACAGGGAAAAGTCCTTATCCCTTGATATGGAGTTTTAATTTTGAACATCAGCTAAGACTAATTTTTTACATTGGCGTCTTTTCATAATGAACTTTTTTATACAATCTCTTTTTATCGCTATTCCAATCTTTTCAATACTAATAATAATCGAAATTTTGATAGCTATTAAAAAAGGTTTAAAAATTAATAATCCTACCGATATGATATCTTCGTTAAGCTCGGGTATTACGAACACAACCAAAGCTGGATTACAAATAAGCTTTATTTTAATTAGCTACCCTTGGCTAGTCGAGAACTTTACTTTATTTAAAATAGAGCCAATTGGCGTTGCGATCTTCATAGCTTTTTTAATTCAGGATTTCACAGGCTATTGGATGCATCGCTTAAACCATCGAGTAAATATATTTTGGAATAGACATATTATTCACCACAGTAGTGAAGAATTCAATTTATCATGTGCTCTTAGACAATCAATCTCTGAGATGGTTCAATTCAGCGCTTTTTTAATGATACCTGCAGCATTTTTAGGAATTTCTCCATTAATTTTTAAAATAATAGGTCCAATTCATTTATTTATGCAATTTTGGTACCATACTAGATTAATTAGTAGAATGGGATGGTTTGAAAAAATTATTATTACTCCATCTCACCATCGAGTCCATCATGCAATTAATCCTGAATATATTGATAAGAATTATGGCCAAATTTTAATTATATGGGATAAACTTTTTGGTACCTATCAAAAAGAGCTTATAAATAAAGAACCCGTTTATGGTATTTTGAATCCGGCAAAGACATGGAACCCATTTATTATTAATTATAAACATTTATGGCAATTATTTTTAGATGCGAGTAGAACGAAAAAAACAAAAGATAAACTTCGAATTTGGTTTATGCCAACAGGTTGGAGGCCAAATGATGTGAAAGAAAAGTATCCACTCATATTTAATAAAAATCCAGCTGAACAAGTAAAATATGAAACTAGAAACTCAAAACTATTTATTATTTGGTCATACTTTCAACTTTCAATTGCTGGTGGTCTAATGCTACACTTTTTCACAATTATATCTACAAAAATGACTTATCCAATGTACTTCTACGGTCTATTTTTAATGGTTCATATTTTCGCATATACATCAGCACTAGATAGAAAAAAATATTCAATCTATGCAGAATCTTTAAAATTTTCTATTCTAGTAATCTTACTTTTTAATGAACAATTTTTTTGGTTTGGTTTAAGCCAGTTTTTTGGATATTTACTAATGTCTTATTGTATTACTTCACTTGCAATAACGTACTATTATTTTTTTAATTCAAAAAATATAAATATTTAAGTTTATTTTAGGCGAGGAAATAAAGGCTCATGATCTTTTATTTTACTACCTGGTAAGAGTCCTCCCCATTTTTCATTTGTCCCCTTAGCATTAAAAGTCTCTAATAGAATCTCTGTTCTATTCGGCATTATTGGAGATAACAATACGGCGCTAATTCTAAGCGCTTCAGCAGCTGTATAAAGAACCGTAGCAGCAGCTTTAAGGTCCTTTTTGACAAGCTTCCATGGCGCATTATTTTCCATGTATTTATTTACATTCCTAACAAACTTCATAATTAATTCAATAGACTCATTTAATTGCATTTTTCTCATCATTTTATCTACAGATTTGTTTAGAACTATTGAATCTCTTTTAATATTTAATTCTGATTCATTCAGCTCTCCAGGGCTAGGTATTTCACCATTATAGTTTTTCTTCATTAATGTTGAAACTCTGCTTAATAGATTACCAAAGTCATTTGCAAGGTCACTATTGTATCTATTAATGAATAATTCCATTGTAAAGTTTGAATCCTGTCCAAGAACCATCTCTCTCATTAAAAAGTATCGTACTGGGTCAACTCCGTAATCATCTATTAAGTCAATCGGGTTAACAACATTACCAATTGACTTACTCATTTTAGAATCACCCATCAACCACCATCCATGAGCAAAAATTGTTTCAGGTAATTCAATACCTGCTGACATTAGCATTGTGGGCCAATAGACAGCATGAGTTGTCAAAATATCTTTCCCGATCAGGTGATAAGAAGCTGGCCAGAATTCTTTGAATTTCTCTTTATTTTCACCATAACCTGGAGCTGTTATATAATTTATTAAAGCATCAAACCATACATACGTAACATAGTTATTATCAAATGGAAGTTCTATCCCCCAATCTAATCGAGTCTTTGGCCTTGATATACATAGATCATTAAGTGGTTGACGAAGAAACCCTAAAATCTCATTTTTTCGATGTAATGGCTGTATAAAATTTGGATTGTCTTGAATATACTTAATTAAAGTATTTTGATAATTACTCATCTTGAAAAAATAATTTTTTTCTTTTAACTTTTTAATATCACGAAAATTACCAGTTCCAGCTTCTTTTTCAGTGATAAACCTTTCTTCAGATACGGAATAAAGCCCTTCATACTCGGCCTCGTAAATATCACCTGATTTAAATACTTTACTAAGAATTTTTTGGACAACTTTTTTATGACGATCTTCCGTTGTCCTAATAAAGTCATCATTCGAAATGTGTAGTTTTTCCCATAAATCAGTAAACCTTGTAACCATTCCATCGCAATGTTGTTTTGGAGAAACACTATTTTCTTGAGCTGCTTGCTGAACTTTTTGTCCATGTTCATCAAGTCCCGTTAAAAAAAAGGTTTTTTGACCTTTTTTCCTATGATATCTAGCAAAAACATCTGCTAAAATTGTTGTATAAGCGTGTCCAATATGAGGTTTGTCATTAACATAGTATATTGGTGTCGTTATATAAAATGATTTTTTCATTGATTATTTATGTTTTTTTGTATTTTTAATAAAAAATTTGTTAAAACTAAAGGCATAAAAAGATTTTGCTTTACAGCATTTGTTAGTTCATCAAACTCAGAAATAATCAAAGAATAGTCAGCACAGTCATATAGTCTAATAAATCGTTCCATACCCATTTTTAATTGGGTATGGTGTAAAATATGATCAATATTATTTTGCAACCTATTTGCACCTTGAAACCAGATTTTTATAAGCGTTAGATGAAATGAAAACAGCATAAAATCATCTTTAGCTAATTTCGAATACGTTTGAAAAAACGTCCTCCACTGATCTGGATTTTTATTTATAATAATATTAAGAAGATTATTAATTAAATCAATCAAATCTTCTTTTTTATAAGAATTTAAGAAAGCCGCTTGATGGACATTACCATTACTCAATCCCGTGAAAAAAGAGATGTCCTCTTTATGAATCCTTTTAGAAGAAAACCAAGCCTCAATCACTTGATCCTTTAATTTTGGAAAAATAATAGATTGGCACCTTGATAGAATAGTTGGTAATAATAAATTAATTTGATCTGTAACTAGAATAAAAGATGTATTCTCAGGGGGCTCTTCTAATAACTTCAATAAAGCATTTGCTGCCTCACCCTGGCCCATGGAAAGAAGATGTGCATCAAAAATCAATACAATTTTTTTTCCTGAATTTTCAGATTTTAAATAAAGACTCTTTCTAAGTTCTCTAATCGAATTAATTAAAATTCTAGTTGCTCCAGGTACTTTAATCTTAAAAAAGAGATCTACGGATTTTTTATTAATTAACTCGGTAACTATCTCAACATTCTTACCATCTAAAGTATTAACTGAACTTCCGCTTTTCTTAGATGGTGCGGGAAGAGGAAATATTAGTTTTAAATTTTCATGTTGTAATTTTAAAAACCTAGTACATGATGGACAATGATTACATCCATAGCTCGATGGGTTTTCACAATTAAGTAGCTTTGAAAATTCAATAGCTAAATTTTCTTTACCAGACCCTGGAGGTCCTGAAAATATATAAGCATTACTGATTTGGCTTGATAAAGAAATTTTATGTAAACGGTTCCAAACCTTTTCTTGCAAAACACTTTTTATTGAAATCTCTACCTTTTTCGTAACCATTTTTCTGGATCTAACTTTTGTCCTTTTCCCCAAATTTCAAAATGGAGTTTTGATCCATTGATAGAACCTGAATCACCCATATAAGCGATAACATCTCCATTTCGAATTTCACTATCTACAGTCGCTTGAATATTCGTCACATGGCTATAAACGGTATAAAACCCACCGCCATGGTCAACAATAATAGTTGTACCGTATCCACGTATATAGGTAATTGTCGTAACCACTCCTCCTAGAATTGTTCGTATTGCCGAACCTGGCTGGCCTTTAATATCTATACCCGGGTTTTCTGTTGTTGTTTTTAATTTAGGATTCCACTGGCGACCAAACTTTGCAATAATTCTTCCCTCAGCTGGCCAAGGAAGTTGTCCTGCTAGCGATTTAAAGCTTTTTGTTTTCAGCGCTTCTTGTTGCTGTCGTATTCTGGCTTCCCGTTGAAATCGAGCTTTGTCTTCTAAGACTTGTTTTATAATACTTTCTAGTTGCTGGACTCCAGCTTCTTTTTCATTAACATAATTTGCAAGTGCTTTTTTATCGGTTCTAATACGGTTCAGTTCCTTTTCTCTATTTATACGCATATTCCGATAAGAACTCATTTCTTTTTCTTTATCGCGCTTTAGATTAAGGTTATCTCGAAGCATAGCTTCAAGTTCTAACTTTTGCTGGCTAATATCAATTAGTAGTCTTTCAATTTTCTTCGTCATTTTTTTTTCGATATCAGAAATAATTTTAAAATAATGAGTTCTATACATCGCTTGGCGCCAAGTAGTTGAAGAGAAGACTCTCTCTAAATCTGTTAAACGACCTTTGAGATAAGAGTTAACAACTCTTTTTTTATATCTTGCCCTTAGAGACTCTAACTTCTGTTCATTCTCTAAAATATTTCTTTTTAACTGCAAAATTCGTTTTCGTGTTTTTTCTTCCTCATTTTTTAAGGATTGGATCAATTTAGCAGTCAATGAAATTTCTTCATCTATTGATGAAATACGACTTGAAGCAGATCTTTCTCTTGATTCAGCAGATTTTATTTTTGAGCGCAATTGACTAATCTCTGTCTTAAGAGAGTTAATCGCATTATTCTGATATCTTAATTCCTCATCGTAGTCTCGATCATCAGGTTGGCCAATTACAAAAGCAAAAAATAGAAAAAAGAAAATAAATTTAATTGGATATTTCATTCTTTAGAAAATACCGGATTTTTATTTTCATAAATAGAAGAGATTTCTTTAAACATTTTTAAATCTCTTCAATTTTAAATAGTATAAAATTAACAAATGAAAGCTGCAAAGATTTTTTGTTTGTGAAATATATCCATAGTTGCTCTTCAATATTAGTACCACCATTTCCTAGTATCTTCTCATGAGGCTCACCCAATAGCCTTTGGATATCCGGCACTGAAAGTCCTACCTCTAATTTTTCAGTTTTTGCTTTTGCAAGCTCTAATCGTGCATTAATCATTTTACGGTCTATTAAAACTCTAGACTTATAATCATCTAACGACTTTAGTCTATCTTTTAATTGAATTAATAAATCCTCATTTTTTTTGCCTATACCCCCTGATAATTCTCGAGCGAATTCTAATGAGTAAATGGCTAATTGTACTTCATCGAATTCATCTGCTTTTTTAGCAAGATTTGCCATTTGAATTCCCGCTTTATATTGAAGAGCATTTACCTCATATATAAGATCCTTATTCATCGCAAGCCCTTCAGCATACTTCCCCATTGCCTTGCCAATAAAACCATATTCTTGAAACTGCTTCCCTTCTCCTAAAAGAACCCATGATTTAAATCGTCTTATTTCTTTTTGACCCTCAATACTAAACTCAGCAACATGCTTTACAAGGTTGTAAGCTTCAACATATCGATCTTCTTTTAATCTCTTTTCAGCCTCAATCATCCATAACAAAGCAATTTGAGTTATACGCTTACCTAAAATCATTACTATAACAGAATCATTTTTGACCTTTGTAAGAGCATATTGATATAAATCTAAGGCATTCTGCGTTTTACCTTTTTTTTCTAATAAAATACCCTCCTCTAAAATTTGATAAGGTATTTTATACTCTGAATCTTTGATATATTCTTTTGCTCGGTGTCTATTTGAATGAGTGGGGTACTCAGACATAAACTGTTTGAAAATCTTAAGTGATTCTATATAGTCTTTTCTGTAATAGTATGATTTTGCTTTATCTCCACTTGTTTTTTTTCCGCCATAAAATGTTGACAACGTAACGTAGAAACCATAGTTAGATAAATCAAACCTTGTAATTGGTGTCTTATCTAATGGATCATTAATGGTGTGAATCTTCGTGTAAGAATAACGAAAATCTAATCCAACTGTAAATCTACTGTTTTTACCAGGATCAAGAATAAATCTTATTCCCGCGGAACCTGCAGCAGAAGTTCCCGATCCGGATAAACTTTCATCCCAAATTATTTTATCAGGTGAATAAAATAGAGCCGATGCAATCCCATAAGAATAACGAAAATTTAAATACCAATTATTAAATGGCTGATATTGAAGGTGAGTCGTGGCTAAATACTCTTTTAACTTAGGTGAAAAAAATGCAGTGTCGCTCCAACTCGGATTGGTGTTCCCCCAATCTTTATACGGTACCTGCGCCGGTGAAAAAAGGCTACTAGATCTGTATGTTAATCCGGTCATTACATTCATCCAACTTGTACCAGTTACATAATATGGTATATTTAATAAACCAATATCTATTTCTATAGATGGCCCCCAAATATTTTCTGAACCTTGGCTAATTGCTGTAACATCTGAGTCATATCTAATTTTACCCGGATCATCCTTAAATGACTCTGCGCTAATAGATGAAGCACTGCCTTTTGACTTACCTGTTGCCCCAAGCCCATATCGTATTTCAATTGGAATAAAATTTGTGGCAGATGCAAATTCTCGGGAATAAAACCACTTATTAATCCAGTAGCCATCTTCATACGGAGAGTTTGTATCAAACTTAATTAATCCAAATAAAAATGTTTTATCAGCCTTAGCTTCGGCTTCTTGACCATTTAAAATTGAGATAAAAGTCAGAATTATAAAAATTATAATATTTTTATTAGTAATCATTTTATGTGTAAAATTGGATTAATTCATCAATTCTTACAAGAACAGAGTCTAAAACTAGCTAACTTTTCCATTCCATTTTAAGGAACAATTGAATTGATTATTGCATTATAATTTTATGATTAAAAAAAGAATAATTTTATTTATCATTTTTTGCTCTGTGAGCTACATAAAAACTCAAACTTTCTCTATTGCCCGAATACATTATAATGGAGGAGGAGACTGGTATAGTGATCCTAGTAGCATTCCAAATCTTCTTAATTATTTAGATTTAAATACACCTATTTCAGTATATCCGAATGAAGTCAAAATGAAACTTACGGATGATAAAATATCACAATATCCTTACCTTTATTTGACGGGTCATGGTAATATAAGTTTAACCGAAGATGAAATTATTGTACTTCGATCTATTCTATCAAGTGGTGGTTTTTTACATGCGGATGATAACTATGGGATGGATAAATCATTTCGAAGAGAAATAAAGAGAGTCTTCCCAAATAAAGACTTAGTTCCTCTACCAAATGATCATCTAATTTTTAATTCTTATTACAGATTTGAAAATGGACTTCCAAAAATTCATGAACATGATAATAAGCCCCCCCAAGCACTTGCTCTCTTCGAAGGCGAAAGGATGATTCTATTATACACTTATGAATCTGATTTAGGAGATGGTTGGGAAGACTCAAGTGTTCATAATGACCCTCAACCATTAAGAGAGTCTGCTTTGAAGATGGGTGTCAATATTATATATTTTTCTCTTATTCAATAATGCAAATAAAAGAACAACTCAAAAAAGCTCAGTTTTTTTTAATAAAGCAAGATTTATTTATTTATTTTTTATGGTTTAGCTTATTTACATCATTAATATTTTTTACAGCTTTACAATTAGAGTCTATTTTCTATTTTTCAACAAAAATAAAATTGATTCTATTCACCTTAATTTTTGTACTTTTTTTTATTCTATTTTTTATTCTATTTTTCCAGTTTTATAGAGCAAAAGAAAATAAAATCACTCGTTATAAGCTTAATATTATTGCTGAAAAGCTTGGCTCTACATCTTTCCCAGACAAACCAGATACAGTATTGAATGCACTGCAGCTTGAATCTGGAACAAAAGAAAATGAATCCAGTGAACTCGCTAAAGCATTTATAAAAAAAATCATTAAAAAAATAAATAATTTAAAATTTAAAAATGTTTTTACTTCAAAAAAACCATATAAAATTAAAAAATATGTTTTAATTGCTTGGGTTTTTATAACCTTGATTTTTTCATTAACCTATGAACAATCTTCAAATGCTTTTTATCGTTGGAGTAATCCATCTACTTATTATGCGGCGCCAAAACCATTCATCCTCTCAAACCAAACAGGAAACATTCACATTCTAGGGGGTGAAAAATTAAATATTAATATATCCTCTAATATCATTATAAATGACACAGTTAATTTATATTTAGCTCCAATTCAAGTCTCAACTAAAAAACGAGATTCATTAAATCTTCAGTTTTCAGTGGTTCCAAACAGCAAGGGTATTTATTCTTTTTTATTACCTGAATTATTTCAGGATTATTCTTATAAAGCAGTTGTTAAAGCAAAATATTTTTGGGAATCCTGGGAAAAAGTAGAGTCAAATTCGGATACTATTTTCGTGACAGACCGTCCTTCACTTGAAAAATTTCAACTCACTATTATTCCTCCAGATTATTCTGGGTTGCCCAACCAAGTTCAAGAAGGTAACACTGCCGTTATAAAGGGGTTAAAAGGGTCTATTGTCCAAATGGAATTAAGTTCTAATCGGATGTTAGAATCCGCACACCTTTTGATGGATGAAAATAAAGTTAATTTGAACTCTAATTACAATAATGCATCTGGCTATTTTACAATTAATGAAGAAGCTAAGTTTTCAATTAATTTAGTTGATGAACGAGGTATAACAAACCGTGACCCTATATTATACAGCGTAGAAATAATTCCAGATTATGACCCTATCTTAACGATAATACAACCTTCTTCTTTTACTGAACTCGGAGATGATCAAAGTATCCCAATTCAATTAAATATACAGGATGATTATGGTTTCACAAATTTACAGGTTGCATATGAAGTGAGAAAGCCCTCCTATTTAAAATCAGATCCTTATGTGGCTATGTTTAGTCTACCTGACCTTAGTAAAGACTCGCTTGCTCAACAAATAAAGAGCCTTTGGGATCTAGGAGACTTATTTCTTATGCCCGATGATGAAATTCACTTTCATTTTGAACTTACGGATAATGATATAATTTCAGGTCCAAAAAAAACTATTTCAGCCACATTTATTGCCAGAGTTCCTTCATTAGAAATCCTTTATCAAAAAGCTGAGGTTGCAGAAAATGAATTTCTAGATAATATTTCAATAGAGATTGAGGAAGTCGAAGAATTAAAAAAACAATTTGAAATGCTCGAGATGAAAGCTCTAAAAAGTGAAGAACTTGACTGGGCAGAACAAAAGTCAATTGAGAATTCATTAGAAAAAGCTAAGGATGAACTTAAAAACTTAGAAAAGATGTCCGAGGCAATAGAAGCCATTACAGAACAGGCAGAAAAGCACAATCTCTTTTCTCCAGAGTTACTTGATAAATTTGAAGAACTTTCTGACTTAATCAATAATATTATTCCTCGGGATATGCTTAAAAATATGTCTGAACTAGAAGAGGCACTTGATGAGATGGATATGAAGTCTATGGAAGAAGCTTTAAATAAATTGGCTGAAAATATGAATGAGATTGAAGATGAACTTGAAAGATATTTAGAAATATTTAAACAGCTTCAGGTAGAACAAAAATTTGATGAATTAAAGAATAGAATGGAACAGCTCTTAAAACAACAAGAATTATTAAGCCAAGATATGGCTGAGAACAAAAATAAAGAGATTCAAGCTATGGCTGAAAGGCTAATTGCTCAAGAGGAACGTAACCTAGAAGAGTTTGAAAATATAAAATCTCTACTTGAAGAAACATCAGAATTAGTAAAGCCATTCAATGAAAAAGTCGCTTCTGATTTGTCGGCACTCTCTGAAAGTGATATTACTGAAGATATTAAGAACTCATTAAATGAAACGAGGGAGAGCCTTTCGAATCAAAACATGAAATCTGCCAGAATATCAAGCCAAAAATCAGTTAATGAAATGCAAGAGATGTTGGAAGAGATGGATAAAATTCAAGAAACTTTTCAAAATGAATCAATTTCTGAAATAACTAAAAAATTTGAATCAATAATACAAGACCTTCTATATTTATCTACTCAAGAAGAAAAGTTGAAAAATGATTTGAGTGGAGTTTCTAGGAACTCTCCGCGAATCAAAGAACTAGCGGCTCGCCAGCAACTTCTTCAAGACCAACTCCAATCCATAACAAAAAAAATGATTTCCCTATCAAAAGAGACATTTGCAATAACACCTGATATTGGAAGAGCTGTTGGAAAAGCAAGTGCAAATATGAACTCCGCAAAGGAAGAGTTAGTTGGAAGAGACATGCCGAAAGCAAAAAAAAGTCAAAAAAAGGCAATGGAGGGATTAAATGAAGCAGCACTAGCTCTTTTTAATAGTATGCAGGAGATGCAGAAATCAGGATCAGCAAACGGCTATGAACAATTTTTAAAAATGATGCAGCAAATGGCTGGTCAACAGCAGTCATTGAATGAACAGGGCATGCAGTTAAGTTTGGGTCAAGTGGCTGCATCCGCACAAAAAAAAATGATGCAACAGATGCTCTCAAAACAAATGTCTGTTCGTAAATCGCTAGATCAATTAATGAAGGAAATGCAAAATTCTGGTGGAAATAAACTCGGTGATTTAAGTGGTATATCGGACGAGATGGATAAAGTAATCAAAGATTTGAAATTAAATAGATTTGAAAGGCAAACGCAAAAAAGACAACAAAAAATCCTTTCAAGAATGTTAGATAGTCAAACGTCAATGACCCAAAGAGGAAAAAAAGATGAAAGAAAGTCTTCTTCTTCAAAACAAAATAATCTTTTTGAGGGACCTGGTGGCCTTCCCTCAGATATGGGGCAGAGAGAAGATCTCGCTTTAAAGGCTTTAAATAAAGCGGTGAATGCCGGATACTCAAAAAACCATCAAAATATGATTAAACGCTATTTTAATTCACTTACCAGCATTAGGACGGAATTAGAAGATGCAAAATAGGATAATACTTTCAGTTTTTTTATCAGGCGTAAGTTTATTAATAAGTCAAAATAATCCCTCTTACAATGGAGCTTTAAAAACGGCAAAGATGCTTGAACGGGAAGGAGAAATTGATGCCGCAATCTCTGTATACAGAGATATATTAGAAAAAAAGCCAACTCATTATCAATCATTTAGTAGCCTAAAATCTTTGTATCAAAATAATCAAAAATATGAAGAAGGGATTCAGCTCATGAGGAAAAGGCTAGTTAATTCACCTAATGATACTCGAGTGTATCTATATCTCAGCGAATTTTACTACCTTGACGATCAAAAAGGACTTGCCAAAGCAACATGGTCTAGTGGCTTAGATAAATTTCAGTCAAGTAAAACATATTATCGACTTTTAATCAGTCTACTTGAAAAATATAGCGATCAAAAAAATATCGATCTTATTCTTACGAAAGGAAGAAAAAACTTTGATAAAGCATTTTTAGCTTATGAGTCTGGTCTTTTTCACCAAACAAAAAGGGAATATGATCTAGCGATGGATCAATTTATTCTCCATCTGATATATCAAAAAAAGAATAGCAGTCTTATAGAAAAACGAATTTTAATTATGAGTGATGAAGTCGAGGCTCAGAAAATAATCGAGCAGAAGCTCATATATGCGGCAGAAATAAACCCAGAAAAAATACTTAATATAATAAGTCAATTTTATTTCAAACAGCAAAAATATGAACTTGCAATGAAAGCAAAAGAGAAGTGGACATTATTAGGTAGTCGCGATTTTAAAAGCTGGTTGGAATTTGCTGCTGATTTAAATGAAGAAAATCAATTCAAATATTCAACCTATGCTTATAATTTTATTTTAAATCAAAATTTAAATTCTAAGATCACAGATAAAGCATTAATCGGACTTGCAAAAACAGTTGAAAAACAAATTATCACAATGGATGAAGTGTTTTTGATACCATATTTTTATGATGATAATATTTTTTTTCAAGATCAATTTATATCCTCAAAAACAATGTCTATTGAAAACTTAAAATCTAGTCTTCAGGTCTACGATTCATTAATAATATCTATAAAAAACCCCGCAATACTTGCTGAGGTATATTTTAGAATTGGTGAAGTTCAATTCAAAGTTTTGCAAGATTTTGACAAGGCGTACAATTTGTTTAATAAAGCATTAAATAATAAACCAGGAATATTACTAAACGAAAAAATTAAATTAAGAATTGCCGATACTTTTATTGCTAAAGGAAATCTAGATAAGGCTAAGTCTTTTCTGAAAGACTTTTACAAAAGTAAACCATCCGTTAAAATAAAAGAAAGAATATTATTAGTACATCTCCTTACAGAAGAGCCAGATTCATCACTTTTGCTCATAAAAGATTTTTTAAAAGAAACTAGTCCAACGAACTCAACTTTTAATGATTTGATGGAACTTAGAACAATTCTGTCAAAATATAGTTCTGAAAAAGAGGAAGGTAACCTTCCATTACATTATTTTTTAAGGTCAGAATATTTCTTAAGACAGAAAAAAACAGGTAATGCTATAGAAGAGTTAATGTACGTTTTCGATAATTATCCGAAATCAAAAATTACTCCTTTAGTAAACCTTCGTTTAAGTCTCTTAAATTATAAAATCGGAAGTCTTGATGAATCTCTTAAATTTGCAACCAACTTAAAAGGCTCAGAATATGAAGATCGAGGAGTTATCCTAATCGGGCAAATACATGAATATAAACTATCTAATATTGAAAAAGCTCTAGAAAATTATATGAAAATCATTAATGAATTCCCTAATTCTATTTACTCAGAACCAATACGTTTTCATATAAGAAAAATTCAAAAGGTGAAAACTATATGATTCGATTTTACCTATTTATTTTTATTATTATTTTAAATTTTTCTTTTTCACAAAAAATTATTATTCCAATGGATCAATCACAAAATGATCATCTAAAAGCATATGGGATAGTATATTCAATTTTAGAAAAAAAAATTAATATTGAATGGCTTTTAAACTATCGAGGTGGTTCTTTTTTGGTCGATTCATATCCTTTCATCCAAAGTGATTGCAAGATTAAAGGCGTTACATTTGAAATGGTAAACTCTAAAAATCTTATACAGATTTATTCAATAATTGATCAAAATAATATGGATATCTCCCTACTTGAAAAAAAGCCGGAGATTGCAATTTATACTCCACCAAATAAACAGCCCTGGGATGATGCTGTTACTTTGGCACTTACATACGCGGAAGTAAAATATGAAACTCTTTGGGATGAAGAAGTTCATATTGGAAAACTTGAAAAATATGACTGGCTTCATCTACATCATGAAGATTTTACAGGCCAATATGGAAAATTTTATCGTAGTCAAAGAAATTCACAATGGTATCGAGATCAGAAAACACAGTATGAACAGCTCGCTACAAGGCTTGGATATTCTAGCGTTCATGAGCAAAAAAAATCAATCGCTCGAAAAATAAAAAACTATGTTGGGAATGGTGGCTTTCTTTTTGCTATGTGCTCTGCGACAGACTCCTATGACATCGCACTAGCAATGGGTAATGCAGATGGTGTTCACTCAGTATTCAATGGTACTAAAATGGATTTATCTATTCAATCTAAATTAGATTTCTCACAAACTTTTGCATTTACTGATTTTAAATTAATACCTGACCCAATGATTTATGAGTTTTCGGATATTGATTTTCCTCCAAGCAATAATCCAATAACTCGTGGAGCTAAAGCTGATTATTTTTCACTATTTGAATTCTCAGCAAAATATGATCCTGTTCCAACAATGCTTACACAGAATCATGTCTCAATAATAAGAGGTTTTATGGGACAAACAACTGGATTTAAAAAAGAAAAAATAAAGAGTCATATAGTTATTATGGGGAACGATCCGGCATCTGATCAAGTTAAGTATTTACATGGAAACTTTGGAAATGGAACATTCACATTTTATGGTGGACATGACCCCGAAGACTATCAACATTTTGTTGGGGACCCAACTACAGATCTTTCACTCCATCGGAATTCACCAGGATATCGGCTTATTTTAAACAATATTCTGTTTCCAGCTGCTAGAAAAAAAGAAAGAAAAACTTAAATAGTAACAATCCATTCTGATAAAAAATTAAAGATTATTAAAAAATAAATAAGTCAAAAACATTGACTATCTTTAAGTCAAGAAAAATTTATGAAGGCCTTAGAATATATTATATATAATTTTGATTTGGATAAGAACATTGACTTTTAAAAAGGTTTTTTGCTATAATATGTCTTCTTTTCCTACGTTATTTTACCCTCGACTCGACTTTAACCCTTTCCCATATTTCTTCCATTTCAGCTAGAGTAGAACCCTCTAAGGTTTTTCCTTTTGCTTCTAATTCTTTTTCAATTTTTTTAAACCTATCTGAAAACTTCATATTTGTTTTACGAAGCATATCTTCAGCCGGATATTTTAAAAATCGTGAAAGATTAACAACTGAAAATAAAACGTCTCCTATCTCTTCCTGAATATTATTGGCATCTTTATTGGATATAGCATTTTTTAATTCTTCTATTTCCTCATCCATTTTAGCCCAAGCACCATCAATATTATCCCAGTCAAACCCAGCATAAGAAGCTTTTTGTTGCAGTCTTTGAGCTCTTGTTAATGCTGGAAGAGCAAGTGGAACACCATCTAGTCTTGACTCACGTTTTTTTTCAGAATGTTTAATCTCTTCCCAATTTTTTTTTACCTCATTTACTCCATTAATTTTTTTATCAGAGAAGACATGAGGATGTCGATGAATAAGTTTTTTATTAAGAGTCTCGATTGAGTCTTCGATACTAAATTTTCCATCCTCATCTGCAATTTGGCATTGTAATGCAATGTGCAATAGAACGTCTCCTAATTCCTCTTGGAAAGTCACCCAATTTTTTTCATCTACACTTTCTAAGACTTCATAAGTCTCCTCTAAAAAATATGGAAGTAAGGACTCGTGGGTTTGCTCTTGGTCCCAGGGACATCCATCAGGTCCACGTAGCTTTTCTACTAGCTCAAGTAATGTAATAAAATTCTTTGATGCAATTTGCTTATTCATTTAATCCTCAAAAATATTTTCATGCTTAAAAAGTTTTAAAACTTTATTTTCCATTGTGGTCATTTCTAATTTTTCTAATTTTGTTCTATCATCAAATCCAATTAAGTGCAAACAACCATGCACAATAAGCCTCAAGATTTCTTTATCATATGTTTCTTTATATAGCTTTGCATTTTCTTTAGCTCTAGGAAGACTTATATAAATCTCTCCTTCAATTTCTGGTAATTCATAATCGTTTAGACGAAAAGCAATTACATCTGTTAATTGATCTTTTTGAAAAAATTCTTTTTTTAATTTTGTGAGGAGGCTATCATTTCCAAAGATTATAGTAATATCACTTTTTTTAAAATTATGATTATTCAACGTAAGTAAAACAAGTTCAAAAACTATTCCATTGTTAGGAGGCTCTAATACCGGATCACAATCGATAGAGACTTTAATCATTTAGACTAATATTATTTTTTTGGTTCATCCGGATACTCTATTCTAATATGGTATATACCTCTTAAAACGGGTAGCATACCTGTTGTACCATCAACAGATCCTTTGATTTTATTTAATTCACTCAAGGTAAGTGGGCATTCATCCAACTGACCATCTTCTATTCTTTGATTTATTATTTTATTAATCATTGTTTCAATTTTAAAAATATCTGGATTTTTTATAGAACGTACTGCCGCTTCAATTGCCTCACAAATCATTAAAATACCTGTTTCTTTTGTATTCGGCTTTGGCCCCGGGTATCTAAATGCTGACTCTTCAACTTTACCTCCATTTACCTCCGCATCTTTCAATGCCATACGGTAAAAATATTCAACACGAGTGGTTCCATGATGCATTGGTATGAAGTCTGAAACAATTTTAGGCAGTCCATATTGGCTTGCTAATTGAAGACCTTCATTTACATGTGACTTTATTATTTTAGCACTCATCGTGTGAGTTATTTTATCATGCTTATTATCGCCGCTAAATTGATTTTCGATAAAGTATTCCGACTTTGCCATTTTACCAATATCGTGGTAATAAGCTCCAACTCGACAAAGCAAAGAATGTGCTCCTATAGCATTTGCACATGCCTCCGCAAGATTCCCAACAACGAGACTATGATTAAATGTTCCATTGGTCTCTCTCTGAGAACGTTTTAATAGTGGGTGATCGTAATCAAGTAATTCAATCAGAGTCAGGTTTGTGGTTACTTCAAATAATAGTTCAAAAAGACCAATTAATCCGTACGTAAGGATCGGGGCAAGTATGCTATTTAAGGTTAAAAACTGAATATCTCTTAAAATTATTTCCCAACTATGCTCTTTGAATAAGCCAAGACCTACGATAACAAAAATACTAGCAGCAATTAAAGCAAACATCGTTGTAAAAAGCTGGCTTCTTTTGCGAAGTTCTCTAATATTATAAACAGCGATTGTTGCGGTAAAAAGGGAAACAATGACCAAGTCTATATTCTGCCCCATCATTAGTCCCATCATAATAGCCAGAGATGTAGTCGCCATAAATCCAATTCGAGAATCAAATAAAATAGTTAAAGACATTGCTCCAACGGTAACTGGAATCAAAAACTCAGACCACTCTAATTGTATCACAACGATATTTGCAAATCCCATTTGTAATAAAAATATTATTGAAATTAGTAGAACCATCTTCCAGTCTTGAAAAATTGAAACACGATAAACCACAAGGAAGGCAAAAAAGAGAGATATAATTACGGAAAGAAGCATCACCCTTCCTAAAAAGCTACCAAAAAGTTTATACAGATCTGAACCCTGCTGCTCTCTTGAAACAAAAGAGGCCAGTGAATTAAGCTTAGATAAGACATCATCTGTTATCCGGATGTTTGCATCTACTATTAATTCATTTTTAAGGATGACCCCATGACTTCTTGGAACTTTAGACAAGCTCTCTTCTTGTCTTTTTTTGGTTAATTGTACATCATAAAGAAAGTTAGGCTTCATAAACTCTACAATAATATCATATCCAATTACCCGGAAAACATCCTCTTCTTTGGAGGAGGCTAATAGTTCTTTTCTGGCTTTAATCCAGGCCAATTGTAAATCATTAAAATCATTTGGGGGTGCTAAATCAGGGTAATCACCTTGGATAATCATCACCTCTTTGCTTGTGATTTTATCAATAGAAATATCGTAGATCCCTTCTGTCCATCGATTCCGGCAGATTTGAGAAACGAGTTCTTTATTTAACTTTATATCTTTTAAACTTTTCGGATCTACACTTGTGACTATATAAGAAAGCCAATCTTTTTTTTCTGAAACGAAGGGAAAGCGTTGGGAAAAATCTGTTTTCAAAAATAAAAGGTTTGTACTGTCAGTAATATATTCTAAACGGGCTTTTTCATACTGCTTATGATATCTACGTTCATAGACTAATCTTTTGGATACATCTAACCTCCAGTTTGCTGACCTTAATTTTTCAATATCTAAAAAGAAATTTTCTAACGCAACAGACTGTTTGGAGACAATTTGATCGCTGCGATTAAATATATAAGGAACGGACTTTTTCCGTTCTTCCAGATCAAGCTCTAACTTTTCTTCTGATTTTAAAATTGGGAAAGTAAAAGGCGCAATAATTGGGCTTCTTGTCACGTCGTTTATTTGATAGGAATATTTTAAGGATTTTCCTTTGGGGAATAAGAATCCAATCAAAATGATAAGACCAAAAATAATAGAGTATTGAATCCAATATTTATCTAATAATAAATACTTTCCTATAGAACTCAATAATCTATTTTTTTTCATTAAACCTGTAAATCTTTTAATATTGATCTTAAAATAATGAGGCGCTGTATTTCACTTGTACCTTCGCCTATCTCAAGAATCTTAGCATCCCTGAAAAACCTTTCTACATCGTAATCTTTTACATATCCGTATCCACCGAGTACCTGTATAGCATCCGTTGTCACTTCCATTGCCGTTTCACTTGCAAAGAGCTTCGCCATTGCCGCCTCTTTTGTTATATCATATCCATTATCTTTCATCCAAGCAGCATTATAAACAAGTAACTTCGATGCTTCAATCTTTGTTGCCATGTCAGCCAAACTAAAACCAACTGACTGAAATTTATTAATCTGCTTACCAAAAGCCTCTCTTTCGTTTGAATACTTAAGCGCGATCTCATATGCACCTTGTGCAGTACCAATCGACAAAGCTCCAATAGAAACTCTTCCAGAGGTAAGAGTCTTCATAAATGTTTTAAAACCATCTGATGGAGAACCTAGCATTGCATCGGCTGGAATTTTCATATCTTTAAAAAATAGTTGTCGAGTATCACTTGCTTTCCAACCCATTTTTTTTTCTTTTTCTCCAATCTCAAGCCCTGGTGTATCTGTCTGTATTATAAAAGCTGCAATCCCAACATTTTTGTCTCCTTCGATTACTTGAGAAGTAAAAGAAAGAACCTGTGCTTCTCCTGCATTTGTGATAAAAATTTTACCCCCGTTTACGATATAATCATTCCCGCTGCGAACCGCTTTTGTTTTTGTAGCACCAGCATCACTTCCTGCTTGTGGCTCAGTAAGGCCAAATGCACCTAGCGTATTCCCAGATGCTAGTCCAGGGAGATATCTTTGCCTTTGTTCCTCCGTGCCAAACAATAAAACGGGTAATGTTCCCAGTGATGTATGTGCTGCCATTGTAATGGCAACAGAAGCATCTACTCTTGCAAGTTCAATAATTGCTGTTGCAAAGGAGACCATGTCTAGCCCCGCTCCTCCATATTTTTCAGGAACATTAATTCCCATTATTCCCAACTTTCCCATTTTTTTAACTAATTCTCTGGGGAAGGTACCTGTTGCATCAAGTTCTCTTGCAACCGGTGCTATTTCTGTCTCTGCAAATTTGCGAACCATATCGCGTATCATGTAATGCTCTTGTGTGAAAAATAATTTATTCATATTTATTTATAATAACTTTATTGTTGGTTAATAACAAAACTTACAAATTCTATTTAGTTAATCAGAGAGCCGAATATCCTGCGCATTAAACTGGAGAGATTTTTCACCTTTCCAAAAGTTAATTTCAGGAAAACCGGCAATATCAATTAGCTTACCTAGGATGAGGTCCCCATATGATTCAGCCAAACCAAAAGCGACAACATTTAGGTTTTTATGATTTTGTTTTACCTGAAAACGTAGATGGCTTCCATTCCCAATTATCAACGGGTTTCCAATAATTTCGAGTCTTTTTAAAGCAAATTTTGGTACAGGATTCCCTGGTCCAAATGGGGCTAAACATTGAATTATCTTAACAAATGCATAGTCAATTTCTGAAAGATTCAAACAACCATCCAATTTTAATTCTCTACTTACATTATTAAAGGACATTTGATCTGTATGTTTTAGTAGTGAGTTTTTAAATGAGTTAAATTTATTTTTATGTAAAGTAAAACCTGCTGCTTGTGGATGCCCGCCGAAAGAGATTAAATGATCTTTCACTTCAGATAAAGCATCATAGATATTAAAACCATTAAGACTGCGAGCCGAACCATTACCATTACCATCCGGATCAAATGTAACAATGATAGTCGGTCGCTTAAACTTCGATTTTATTCTTGCTGCTATTATTCCAATAACTCCAGGGTGCCACCCATCTGCTTCCATAAGAATGACTTTATTATTATCGCTAATAGTCGTCGCTCTTTTTACAGCCTCGATCATGACTTGACTCTGAATCACTTGACGCTTTTTATTTTCTTCGTCCAATACATTTATAATTTTTGAACCTTCATTCACATCATTTGTCATCAATAATTTAACAACCAGGTTTGCATCGCCTAATCTGCCGGCTGCATTTATCAATGGAGATATCTGAAAATTAATTTTTGAAACCGATAAAGTCATGGGTTCCTTAACATTACCAGCTTTTAACAGTAATTGCATGCCAAGTCGCTTACTTTTTTGCATAGATCGAAGACCATAGTAAACAATGACTCTATTCTCACTTTCTAGAGATACTAGGTCAGCAGATGTTCCTAGAGCGGCAATATCTATAAAGTCTTGTGCTGAAAATCGTTTTTCATTAAGCCTCTCAATAAGCGCTGAGATTAATTTAAAAGCAAGACCACTTCCGCATAAATTTTTAAATGGGTATTCACAATCATTCTGTTTGGGATTTAAAATAGCATAAGCGTTTGGCAATTTATCACTAGGTATATGGTGGTCTGTGATAATGACATCTAAACTCAAATCATTTGCACTCTTTATTTCTTTTATATCATTGATCCCACAATCGCAGGTGATTAGTAGGTCTGCTTTAGAATTAACTGCAGTTTCTAATGCTTCATAAGATAAACCATGCCCTTCTCTCTTACGATTTGGAATATAGGGTACGACTTTCCCTCCTAACTTTGAGATTCCAAGGCTAAGTAAAGATACGGCAGATGTACCATCCACATCATAATCGCCTAAAATAAAAATAGGAATATCTTTTTTAATATTCTGAATTATTCGAGATACTGCAATATCCATATCTTTCATCAAAAAAGGGTCAAATAATTGAGAAAGGCTTGGAGATAAAAAATCTTTGATTAATTGTGGCTCATTTATTTTTCGCTGGGTAAGGATACTGGCAATAGATTCTGGAAGATCAATTTGGTTTATGATCTTTGCAATCTTTTGTGGCTCTAATGAAGGAAATTTCCAATGCATAATATTTCAAAAATGAGTCGGTCTATAAGCCGAGTTTTGTTTCTAAAACAGCGAACTGTTTTAAAAGATGGTCATTCATCTGGCATTTGTGTTACCACAAATATCTAGCAATCTACCCGCTCTTCAATTGATGCGAACAACATCTCAGAGGCTATTCGATCTTGCACCGAATGGGGTTTACAAGCATTCTAAATTTCTTCAGAATCTGGTGGTCTCTTACACCACCTTTTCACCCTTACCCGAAGGCGGTCTATTTTCTGCTGCACTATCCATTATAAGCGGATGCTTATCTCTCCTCGTTATGGAGCATTCTGTTCTGCGGTGCCCGGACTTTCCTCTCCAAAGTTGAACAAACAAGTCTGGAGCAACCATCCGACCGACTCAATTATTAATTAATGATCAATTTTGTATTATTATAAAGAAACCTTCCACAAACATCACAGCTATGGAGGCCTTCTTTTGCTCTAACTTCGGTTATCACTTGTGGTGGAACGTGCGCACCACAACCCCCGCAAGCTCCTCCCGAGATTTCGACGACTCCAAGACCCTCTCGATGATTCTTTACTTTTTCATAAGTTGATATTATGTTGGAATCAATACCGGATAAATGATTGTCCCTCATACGATCTAAAGACTTTTTTTCTACCGCTGAGTCCGCTATTGCAGACTCTAGCTTTACCCTTCTATTCGATAAATCCTGTGTCAGGTCACCTAATTCAGACTCCATCGAAGTAACGGAACTGGTTAGAGTTTCTTTCTCTTCTAGAAACTCAAGGGATTCTGTTTCAAAGGAGCTTCTTTGATCTTTCAGATGATCAATCTCCAGCATCAAAGCATCGTACTGCTTGTTGTTTGTAACAAGAAATAGTTGGTCTTTTAGTTTATTGACCTTTCCATTTACCTGGTCGACATCGACTTCTCTTTTATGCATCTCGACCTCTAGCTCCTTAAGCCTTGATTTGTTTGACAAGAGGGTGTCTTTGGTCGACTGTTCCTGCAAATCTAGCTCATCTATTTTTGAGGGTAAATCCCCAAGTAAATCGCTAAGATCTTTTAACTTTGTGTCAATCTCCTGTAACTCAACTAGATTATCTATAGACATATATTATCCCAATATAAAAAAAAAGCACCTCATGGGTGCCTTTTGTATTTTTAAGAACTAACTACTCGTAAAGAGTTTTTTATCTGATCCTTGAACACTATGCTCTTGATTTTAATTAAATAATATTTATTCATTTTCAGCCTCGAAAGTTATTCATTAATTAAATAAAGAAGAAAATATAAATCACTTATAATACGTATTTTTTATTACCCTATATTTTTGTAAAAAAGCAACTCTGTTTTAAAAATTGGTTTTAGACTTAATAGATCTTTTTATTTAAAATCAGTATCAATTTTTAAAAAAAAACGGTCGTTTAACACATGCCTTTTCCATTTTCAGATAGACATATAGGTCCTAAAAATTTAGAGATTATAGAAATGCTTAGCGAATTAGGCTATTCATCTCTCGATCAATTTTCTGATAATGTGGTCCCAAAGAATATCCAAATTAGCCGTGAAGAGACCCATGCTATAGAAAAGACTGAAGTTGAAGTCATAAAGAGATTACGCGAGCTAGCAGATAAAAATAAGGTCTTTCATTCCTGGATTGGCATGGGGTACTACGGGACAAATGTACCCACCGTAATCCTTAGAAATATTATGGAGAATCCAGGTTGGTATACGCAATATACACCATACCAAGCAGAGATCAGTCAAGGAAGACTTGAGGCTTTACTTAATTACCAAACTATGGTTACAGATCTTACGGGATTGCCATTAGCAAATGCCTCTCTTCTGGATGAAGGAACCGCTGCAGCCGAAGCAATGATCATGTTTTTTAATAGTACAAAAAACTCTGAAAAGAAAACATATCTTGTGTCTGATAAATGTCATCCTCAAACAATCGATGTGTTAAAAACAAGAGCAGAGCCCATTGGAATTAAAGTTGTTATTGATGCCGTTAATGAAGAAACCCTAGAGGACTCTGTTTTTGGTGTGCTTATTCAGTATCCTGATACGGATGGCTTTATAGATGATTACTCAGTTATATGTGAATTAGCAAAAGCAAACCAATCATTTGTTTGTATGGCAACGGATTTACTCGCTCTAACTCTATTGAAACCACCCGGTGAAATGGGTGCGGATGTTGCGATAGGGAACTCCCAACGATTTGGAGTCCCAATGGGATTTGGTGGCCCTCATGCCGCTTTTTTTGCAACAACAGATAAATTTAAAAGAAAGATTCCAGGTCGAATTATTGGTGTCTCTCAAGACTTCAACGGAAACCGAGCTCTCCGGATGGCACTCCAAACACGCGAGCAACATATTCGACGAGAGAAAGCCACATCAAATATATGTACAGCGCAGGTACTACTCGCTATAATGTCCGGTATGTATGCAGTCTACCATGGTCCCGAAGGCATACAAAATATTGGAAAAAGGGTAAATAAACATACTCAAACTCTTGCTAATTCATTTTTAGAAGCAGGCCATGAAGTTCTTCATTCCTCCTTTTTTGATACAATTCGGGTCACGGCAACAGTATGGAAAGAGAAAGCTCTCGCTAAAAAAACTAATTTTAGAGACTTTGGTGATGGCTCGATTGGAATATCTTTAGACGAAACAACAACAAGTGAAGACTTGGATCAGATATTGTCTATTTTTAACATTAAGCGAAGTATTCATTCAAAAGAATCAATTCCGGAGACCCTGCAAAGAGATTCTACATATTTAGAACACCCTGTCTTTCATAAGTATAGATCCGAGACTCAAATGTTGCGCTATATGCATATACTGGAGTCCAAAGATTTAGCACTCAACACAAGTATGATTCCTCTTGGGTCGTGTACCATGAAGCTAAATAGTACAACTGAAATGGTTGCTGTTACCTGGCCAGAATTCGGGAATATTCACCCCTTTTCACCAGACAATCAAGCTCAAGGATACTTTGAATTAATAGATGAATTAAATGAATCTCTTATTGAAATTACAGGGTTTGATGCTATTTCAATGCAGCCAAACTCAGGCGCTCAAGTGCAGACAAGGTTTCGATCACCAAAAGCATTATCAATTCTTCCAATAGAAGGCCAGTATTTATGTTCTTTTTGCCATTCACCGGGGAAGCAAGCTTGATGCCTTGAGTATTTATGATCCCAATCATCGGACAAACTGTGCATGGATGTGTGAGGAGCATTTTTTAAAGGATTATCCATCTTATCAAATTTCCCGGAGACGACTTGATCAATTTCATCTTTTATTAAGATCATTGCATCACAGAAACGATCAAGCTCAGACTTCGATTCACTTTCGGTGGGTTCTATCATCATGGTCCCTGGAACAGGCCAAGACATCGTTGGAGCGTGATAGCCATAATCCATAAGTCGTTTCGCAATATCCTCTTCACTAATTCCAGATTTTTCTTTTATGGGACGTATATCAATGATGAACTCATGCGCGGACAGACCACTTGTACCACGGTATAAAATAGGATAGTGGTTTTCTAGTCTTTTTGCCATGTAGTTTG
>JAOLAV010000069.1 GCA_028338895.1 Fidelibacterota bacterium | reverse complement strand
GCTAAGAATGATTTATAATATTGAACAACAGATATCAAAATATTTGAGAGGTCAAATCTTAGCTGCTAGTAGCGTCGCAATCCTTTCGATCTTGGGTTTATTTATCCTCAATCAATTTGGTGCAAATATTACACTAATTCTTTTTATTGGTATTATCGCTGGGCTCGCAAATTTAATTCCAATGGTGGGACCTTTTTTTGGAATGATTCCGGCCATTTTGATAGCATTGATGAATAATATTGGAAATGATGCAGCTCTTTTTCATAAAATTTTTGGAACAATACCATCACCTTTTTTTATTTTAGATATAATTTTAATGTTTATTATTGTTCAGCAAATTGATAATAATTTTATTACTCCAATCCTAGTAGGCGAAAGCATTGGACTTCACCCAATGGCAGTGATGATCGTTTTACTAACTGGAGGTACTCTAATTGGCCCTATCGGAATGCTCTTTGCTATTCCTGCTGCAGGAGTAATAAAAGTTATTATAGGTGAAATTATATTTATTTCAAAAAATTCACATTTATTATAACTACCTATTTATTCTGTGCAAGGTCAATCAAAAAAGCATATTCTAGAGCTGTTTCTCTATATGCTCTAAATCTACCTGATTTCCCACCATGTCCTGCTTCCATTTCCATATGTAGTAAAAGTTTATTATTCCCTTTCCAATGATCTCTTAATTTGGCAACCCATTTTAGTGGTTCCCAATATTGTACTTGTGAGTCAAAGAACCCCGAAGTAACCAATAAATTTGGATAATTTTTATTTTTGACTTGGTCATAAGGAGAGTAAGAAATCATATAATCATAAAACTCTTTAATTCTTGGGTCTCCCCATTCAGACCATTCACCAGCAGTTAAAGGTATGGATGGATCAAGCATTGTTGTAATTACATCGACAAATGGGACCGCTGCAATAGCACCTTTCCACAAATCTGGCTCTATGTTTATCACCGTTCCAATTAATAAGCCTCCGGCACTACCTCCAGAACAAAAAAGTTTTTCTTTATTCGTATATTTTTCATCGATTAAATATTTAGCCACATCAATGAAATCAAAAAAAGTATTCTTCTTCTTCAATAACTTTCCATCGTCATATGATTTTCGACCATATATCTGACTTCCTCTTACGTGGGCAATTGCATAAATAAAGCCCCGATCTAATAAACTTAATCTTGTGCTACTAAAATATGGATCTTCAGTACTACCATAAGATCCGTAAGCATATAAAAGGAGATTTTGAAAATCTTTTTTACGCATACTTTTGTTATATACCAGTGAAATTGGAATCGTTTGCCCATCTCTAGATAAAGCGTATAGCCTTCGTGACTCATAATTATCAGCATTATATCCACCAATAACTTCTTGCTGTTTTAATAATATTTTTTCTCCAGTATCCATATTATAATCATAGGAAGAATTTGGTGTTAACATTGAACCATATCCATAACGTAAAATATTTGTTTTAAACTCTTTGTTTGTTGAAATCCATGCTGTGTATGTATTTTCCCCAAAATCAAGGCTTTGATCTTTACCTGTAATATGATTTATAACTCGTAAACTTCTTAAACCTTTGATTCTTTCATTAAGAACTAAGTGATTATCAAAAATCTCTAGCTCTAACAGATGAACATCTTCACGGTGTGGCAAAACTTCTTTCCAATTTTTGATATCTGTTTTATTTGTAGATGCCTCCATAAGCCTATTATTTGGACTCATTAAATTTGAAATAATGTAAAATTTATCATCATGGTGGTAAATAGAATATTCATGATTTTCAGACCTTTTTGTGAAATTTTTGAAATTCCCATCAGGGTCATCTGTTGATAAAATATGATAATCACTTGCATCCGTACTACTACTCCAAACAATTATATATTTACCTGATTTTGAACGATAAACACCAGTATAAAACTCTTCTTCTAATTCTTGAAAAACAGATTCATCTTTTAAAAAAGAATCTTGTATTTTATGCTTATAAATTTTTTCGGGTTTTAATGTTATTTTATTTTTGGAAGCATAAAAAATTGTTTCATTATTATTTGCCCAAGCAATACTACCAGAGGTATTAGGAATTGAGTTTTTTAATAGAACACCTGTTTCCAAATTTTTAAAATAAACAGTATAAAACCTGCGGCTTAAAGTATCTATACTATATGCTAAAATTTTGTTATTTGGGCTAACAGATAAACCAGAAATAGAAAAATAATCATATCCATCAGATAAGATATTTCCATCAATCATAATTTCTTCTGGTGAATCTAAGTTTTCTTTCTTACGACAATATAGAGGGTATTCTT
>JAOLAV010000068.1 GCA_028338895.1 Fidelibacterota bacterium | reverse complement strand
CCGACATGGATGCTCTTCCCATCGAGGAGACTAGTGGATTACCTTTTTCTTCTAAAAATAAAGGAGTTATGCATGCTTGCGGGCATGATGGGCATATGGCAATGCTATTAGGTACCGCAAGAGCATTAACAACAGGTAAAAAAAAATATAATGGATCTATTCGTTTTATTTTTCAACCTGCGGAGGAAGGAAAGGGAGGCGCTGAATATATGATTCGGGATGGTTGTCTAAATGGAGTAGATGAGATTTATGGTATTCATGTGTGGAATTATCAGCCATTAGGAGAAATTGGCGTTAAGAATGGTCCAGTAATGGCAGCAGCTGATATGTTTAATATTAAAATAAAAGGTATTGGAGGTCATGGTGCTGCTCCGCAAGGGACTGTTGATGCAATTGTTGTATCCTCTCACCTTATTCAAGCACTGCAAACTATTGTAAGTAGAAATACGAATCCAATTGAAAGTACCGTTGTAACTATTGGTCAGATTAATGGAGGTCATAATTTCAATATCATTTCAGATGAAGTTAATCTCACTGGAACAGCACGAGCCTATACAGAAGAGAATAGACAATTAATAAAATCTAGGATGATAGAAATTATTAAAGGAGTCGAAAGTACTTTTAAGGCAAAAATTGAATTAGATTATACAGATGGTTACCCTCCGACGGTTAATCATAAAAAGCAAACGTCAAATGTTTTAAAAGCGGCAAGTCAAGTCGTTGGAGAGAAAGCGAAGGAGCCCTATCTATCTATGGGTGGAGAAGATTTTGCATACTATCTACAGAAGACCCCAGGATGTTTCTTTTTTATCGGCTCTGCTCCAAATAAAAGTTCGTTACTCGAAACGCCCCATCACTGCTCTCATTTTGATATGGATGAGCGCGCGTTATTGATTGGTCCATCAGTTTACTTAAATCTTATAGATAACCTTTTAAAAGCTTAATATCCAAGTGCAGATGTTTCGCCTCTGCTATCTCCACCTCCAAAATAACCCTCTTCAGTGATTAATATTCCATTGGCTTCGCCAATATATCCGCCTCGATATTGAATAATTGAATGTCCACGATTTTTTAAGCTTTCGGAGACATCGTTGACAAGTCCATAGGGCTCAACCTGTATAACATCAGGTAGCCACTGAGAGTGAAATCGGGCTGCTGTTACCGCAGCTTTGATATCCATTTTGTGGTCAATAACATTTAAGATACATTGCATTGTTGTTGTAATTATTGTAGATCCACCAGGAGATCCAATTACCATAAATGGTTTTTTATCTTTTAAAATAATTGTTGGAGTCATCGATGAAAGTGGACGTTTTTCAGGTTTAATAGAATTTGCTTCATTTCCAATTAGACCAAATGCATTAGGCACACCAGGTTTCGAAGAAAAATCATCCATTTCATTATTAAGAAAAAATCCTGCTCCTTCAACAATATGCCCATTTCCATAGCTTAAATTAATAGTTGTTGTAACACTTACAGCATTTCCCCATTGGTCAACAATAGAATAGTGTGTTGTCTCGGGTGATTCATATATATATTTTTTTGAAGCCTTTATTTCTATACTAGGTGTTGCTTTTTTTAGATCAATACTCTGAATTCTATTTTTTGCATATTTTTTTGAAGTAAGCATTGATAGTGGGACATCCCAGAAATCAGGATCTCCCATATGCACTGCCCTATCAGCATATGCTCTTCTCTCGACTTCTGTGAGAAGATGAACATAATCAGAAGAGTTCCAACCAATTGAGTCTAAAGGATAGTGCTCTAACATATTTAGCATGTTGATAAGTAGGGCACCTCCAGAGCTTGGGGGCCCCATGGATACTATATTAAAATTTTTATATGTCCCTGAAACAGGTTTCCTATACTCAGCGGAATATTCTTTCAAGTCATCTAAGGATATAAGACCATTTCCTTTTTTCATCTCCTTAACAATTAATTCAGCCACTAATCCAGAATAGAATCCATCTCGTCCATAATTAGAGATCTTTTTGAGCGTCTTTTCAAGGTCACGCTGTATAAAGCGATCTCCTTTATTCCAAGGTTTACCATTCTTCTTGATAAAAATTTTAGCGGCAGCGTTATTTCGTTCAAAAAAATTCTTATATGCATTGAATCTTTCAGCTTCATAATAAGAGAGATTAAACCCTTGCCCTGCTAAACGAATCGCAGGTGCAATTGCTTGGCGAAGTGATATCTTTCCAGAGCCATGATCATTTAAAGCTTTTATCAGTCCATCTACTGTGCCAGGAACTCCACTACCAGCTCTTGAATAAAGCGACATCCCTGGTACAACTTCTTGATTATTATCTAAAAACATATCTCGATTAGACGCTTTTGGAGCTTTTTCACGGTGATCAAGAGTAAAAGATTCTCCATTGTTATTAACAAAGACAAGGAAGCCACCACCACCAAGGTTTCCATTACTGGATGATGTAACGGCTAATGCAAAACCAACTGCCACAGCCGCATCAATTGCGTTACCTCCTTTCTTTAGGATTTCAATTCCAG
>JAOLAV010000067.1 GCA_028338895.1 Fidelibacterota bacterium | reverse complement strand
CTAACCGCGAATGATGCTTATGGTGATGGTTGGAATGGCTCTTTTATCTACGTGAATGGCTCTGATGGAACCACTTTTCTTGAATGGACTCTTGCAGCGGGAGAAACTGGACAGCAATCATTTGTAGTTGGATCAGCAGTTGCTGAGTTATCTCTAACTAACTTAGTCTACGATAACTCAACCGATTTAGTTTCAGTTGATGTTACAAATAGTGGTGGTATCTATGCCTGGAACATTAATCTAGGATATTATTTAAACATTGTAGCGAACGCAGATTGCTTTGATGAAGCGAATAATAACAGTGCGTTGTCTTTTGCTTTAGCACAGGTTGGTCCAGGAGTAACTGAGACTTTTAGTTTGGCGGGTCTACAGGACTTCCTTGGCTTTGGAACTCACGATGTTGGTATAATGGCGGACTATTTCTGTACGGTTCCTGAGTCTGATGAAACAAATAACTTACTCACGGGTACTATTGATATTGTAGATCCTTTTGCTGGTGTTACTTTCTCAGTTTATAGAGGAGATACGCCTGATGTTTTTACTCTAATAGAAACAGCGTTAACTGAAATAGGATATGTAGATGATGCTGTAACTGCAGATGTAGAGTATTGTTACCAGGTTACTCAATCTTTAGATGGAATTGAAACGCCTGCTTCTAATACAGCTTGTGCTACTCCTGTAATGGCGCCAATTGTACCAGGTCCAACAGATCTAACAGGTACTGTTAATGGTTTTGATGTTTCCTTAGCTTGGACAGCACCAGCTCCATTAAACATTCCTATTACCCCTCTGTTAGGTACGCCTTCTAGTACTAGACAAGGTGGGGAAGATATAGCGACTGCAACAGTTATTACAGAATTACCTGCGACGCTCACCGGTAGTACAGCTGGCTATGCAGATGACTATGACTGTGACGATATTGGTACTTCGACTGCAGGTGATGTTGTGTATAGTATTACTCCAGCATCCAGTATTACAGTTGATTTGACAACCTGTTTCTCTGCTTATGATACAAAGCTTTTTGTCTTTAAAAATGATGAGACTTTATTTGCAACAGATGCAGATGGAAATGAAGCTTGTAATGACGATGGTGAAACTGGTGAAGGATGTACTCAATACACGTCGAGAATAACATTAAACCTTGAGTCTGGAAATACATATTATGTTGTTGTAGATGGATGGAATGGATCCGAAGGAGACTATGCACTAGATATTCTAACAGCTGATCCATTACAAGGGTATAACGTTTATATGGATGGTATGCTTGCTGGTTCAGCTCAAAATGATGCTGTGAACTGGGACGGAACTATTTATGCTGCTCAACCAATTGATGCGTCATTTACAGTTGCTGCAGTTTGGCAGTTACCTGATTTTATTGAGAATATTGAGTCTGATCTAGCAGGTCCTGTTGTTCTTACACTAGCACTGGATGATACACCTGGTGATTTAGTCGCTGAAGATCATGGCGATGAAGTTCATTTAATGTGGGAGCCTCCTATGGATGCTAGTATGATCGAGATTGGATATGACGATGGTCTTGCTTCTAGTGCTTGGTGGTATCAAGGTGCAGTTGCAACTCGTTTCCGAGTAAGTGGAACGTATGGTATCGATGCAATAGCAAATATGATTTGGACTGGAGGATGGCCCGACGCTACCCTTGGTGTACAACCCTTTACATTAAGTATTCTTGCTTCTGATCCGCAAACAGGACTGCCTGGTGAAACTTTATTTGCCCAAGCTGTTACGGTTGATGCAGACCCGAGTTCAGATTCTTATGGATGGGCTATGATTGATTTAGATGAGACACTTGTTGTCACAAACGATGTCTATGTCATGTATAGTGACTTTGGTTTTGATGAAATTAATCAAACAGCTGGTCCTGATATGGATATGATGGCTCTTGATGCAGAATTAAATTATCCATCAAATAAGTATGAACTTTTAGGACCTGCTGCTGATGCAGAGTGGGCGTTGTCTGTAGAAACAGGTAACGTTGCTGGTGGAGATTGGATACTTCGTATGCATACTGATTTCACTGTAGATCCTAATGGAGTAGTTGCTGCTGGAGACTGGCTAGATGTTGCTGGTAATTCTGCTACCGTACCGAACTCATATACTGGTTTAGCAGAAGCTGCGAATACTAAAGAGAACCCTGCTACCTTACTTCAACCTTCTTCGTCTGATCCCATATGGACAAATCAACCTTCCGATCGTGATATGATGGGTTATAATATCTATCGTGATGAGGTGATGATTGATGATGTTTCTCCTGATCAGCATGATTATGTAGATGGAAGTCTTGATTGGGGAACTTATATGTATCAGGTTGCTGCTAATTACGGTGACTATGAGAGTATGACAAATATGGTAGAAATAACATTATCT
The DNA here is from genome assembly GCA_028338895.1 of Fidelibacterota bacterium. GTDB lineage: Bacteria > Fidelibacterota > Marinisomatia > Marinisomatales > UBA1611 > JAOLAV01. The sequence continues at coordinate 315 of JAOLAV010000067.1, read as the reverse complement.
AATGTTGCTCCTAATGCTGTTAACATCGTAGCTCCAGCTGATAATCTAACGATTAACGTAAATGAAGGTAATATGAGTGATACTGAAGCCTTTATTTGGACAGCTGCGAGCGATGAAGATAATGATCCGATCAGTTACTACCTATACTCACAAGCTGCAATTGAAGGTGACTCTATTGATCTGTTGATTCCCGGGAATACACTAGTGAATGGTAGTTTCGAAGAAAACCATGCAGCAGATGGCAACGATTGGCAGTTTCTTCCAGATCATTGGTTAGGCTATCCAAGTATGGATGCTATGACTGTTGTAATGGAT
>JAOLAV010000066.1 GCA_028338895.1 Fidelibacterota bacterium | reverse complement strand
TCAAGATTGGAATAAAATAGATAAATCTTCAAATTATGATAGACAAATAACGTTTAAAATGAAGACAGCTTACTTGCATGGGGCATTAGATGGTCGCCTATTTAGTTACCTTAAAATATGGGCAGTAAATCAGGGTTTAGCAGATGATGTTTTCTCAGAAACGGTTGATTACCTTTCAAATAGAGAGCTTATAAAAAATATAGATTATTTTTATCAAGATCCTTTGAATAGCTATATTCCTGTAAAAAATGCAATCTTAATAGCGAATATGTATGCAGAAAGAATACCTATTGAAAAAATTGAATTATATATTGAATCTTCTCGGAAATGGATTAATGATTTAACACTAGATTTGGACACATTGAATTATAGTAAATTATTAGAAAATAAAGCTATTAAACATAAAGATCGATATTCTAATCAATACGAATAAAACCAGATTTATTGTGCCATGCAAAAACTCTGCTTTCACCTAAGAATTTCACTTTTGATATATTAAATTTAAAATTAGAAGGATTACTATCAATTAAAGGATATGAAATTGCTTTTGACGTCGAGAATCCAGTTTGGAGAGCTGGTTCATAATTGTAAACTAATACCATTCGTTGTTCTCCTAAAAAAATACTTTCGCTAGAGTACTCAGATATAAATCCTTCAAGGTAATCAATTGGTCGTCCAACATTATTAATAACTGATATATTAACTATGATCTTACCACCATCAATAATTCGAGGTCTTATATCTATCTCAAAAGGTACTTTCTTTTGTGAGAAACAAAATGAAGACAAAAGTAATATGATTAAATAGCGATTCATATATTGGAAATTGGTATACTTTATAAACATACAAAAGAAAAAGGTTGAGAAACTTTTATCTATTTATTAATTAAATTCAACCTTTCAAGTTTTAAATGAATCATTTAATGAAAATTAGTTATACCATAATTATTGCTCTATTCTATTTATCCATTACTTATTCTCAAGTAAATATTGGACAATGGAAAGCATTAACCTCCCCCCTTAAAAGCAAAGATATTGCTATTGTTGATCAAACCATTTATTCAGCTACAGAGGGAGGTTTATTTGTTTTTAATGGTACTGATTATACAACCTTAACGACAATCGAAGGTCTGTCAGGAGTAAACTTGTCATCTCTTGCTATTGATTTAGATTCAAATCTTTGGATTGGTGGAAGCTCGCCTAATGGATTTTTACAGGTTTATAATCCAGTAAATAAGCAATCCGTAAATATTTTTGATTTTGGATTAACCGAAATTCTAGATATTCAAGTTTTAGGTAATTATAGTTGGGTTCTTTATAAAAGTGGTCAAGATATTGGTTTAATGAAATTTATATATGATGAGATCTGGGAATATCGTGACAGTTTTAAAAATTTTCCAATTGATGGCGGTTTAATTAATTGTTTTACTGCAACTGATTCAACTATTTATATTGGTATGGATACTGGATTATACTTTTCGCAAATTTCAGGTAATATGAAAGACCCCAATAATTGGCTTCCTTTAACAAGCGATTTAAATTCCTCAATAATTTCATTAACAGTAGATAATCATTTTATTACTTATTCTACAAATAGTGCTGTTTATCAGTACGATATATTATCACAAGAGAATAATAGTGTTAGCTTTTCATATGATTTTAATAATATTGAAAATATTTTTATTGTTTCAAATGGATATATGATTGCAGATGGAAATAATTTATTTCATAAAAAAAATAATTCTGATTTTTTAATTCAAAATAAATATAAGATAAACAATTTACAAGAAAGCAATGGCGAAATTTTTGCGAGTACAAACTTTGGATTATTAATTATCTCTGATGATTATACTTTAACAAGAATTTTACCAAATGCCCCTGTGACTAATAGTTTCTCTGCTATTAAAGTATTAAAGGATGGTCGTTTAGTTGCTGGAAGTAGTGAAGGTCTTTCGATTTATAGTGAGTTAGGTTGGCGTAATATCTTAGAAATCAAAATATCAAATTCAGAAAAAATAAATATTAATTATAATTACAATACATTTATTTCAGATACGATAAATTATGATTTTGGAGAATATATCGCAGATATCGAAGAAGGTCCAGATGGCCTTATATATTGTGCTATCAGAGGTTCTCGTGTGTATCAAAGTAATCCACCAAGGTGGAGTGGTGGTATTATTGTCATTGATATAGATAACCCTTTAAATGTAAGTGTGATTGATACTACTTTTTTGAGTTATCATACTTCATCTAATAATTCTATCCCTTATCAAGTTACTTTAGATATTGAGTTTGATTCTTATGGAAATATGTGGGTTGCTAATCCTTATTGCATCAATGGTAATGAACCAATTCATGTTCGATCTGTGAATGGAGTTTGGAAGCATTTTGGCTCCTCAGAAACATCGACTCGTATAAGTCAATCTCCAATATCTATTGAATTTGATTTTTGGGATAGAGTTTGGGTTTCATCATTCCAAGCCGAAGAGGCAAATCTGGGTATCTACCCAAATGGTGGAATTTTTTTATTAGATTATAATGGTCTACCTTATAATCCGACTTTATTTAACTGGAATGTAATTAAATATGATGAGACAGTTTGGTCTCTAGGTATGGGGCTAAATAACCGACTGTATTATCTTACTCCTTCGGGATTAAAATATTTTGATTTGAAATCTGGGAATTCTCCTGTCTTGCGTGAAAACCAGTACCCATTCTATCCTAATATCTCATTTGGTAGTGGATCTGGAATTAAAGTTGATCCTCAAGGGAATGTTTGGACATATTCAGCCTCTCAAGGTATTCATGTCTTGCTAGAGAACACATCTTACTGGCCAGACATTAATGGTTTAAGAAAGA
>JAOLAV010000065.1 GCA_028338895.1 Fidelibacterota bacterium | reverse complement strand
GTGAAATGAAAAAAAAAGATATCAAGATTTTTGCTTCTTGTTTAAATAATTGGATTCTAACTCCTAGTGGAACTGAAGGTATGCGTACTGCAGAAGTATGTAAGGGTGGTGTGGATACGAATGAATTATCTTCAAAAACAATGGAATCAAATAAGGAACCAGGTTTGTATTTTATTGGTGAAACTGTTGATGTTACTGGATGGTTGGGTGGGTATAACTTTCAATGGGCGTGGTCATCAGGATGGGCTGCTGGGCAAGTGGCTTAAATTTATTTCTATTTGAACTTATAAAATATTGATTCAATTTTTATAGTGGATAAAATATTAAAAACATTCATTTCATTTGGATTATCTATTATGCTTCTTTCGACAGCATTACATGTCGATTTCCATCATGAAGATTATGATGGTTACAGTATATGTAATACTGATTGTATTGATGCAAAACATCATTTAGACCTTCATCAATGTATAAAATGTCTTAATAAAAATAGTGATTCATTTATCTTTAGTTGGGGGAAAAATTTCTTCCATGAAGAGATAAAGACACCTAATTTTCCAAACCATCATTTAATTGAATCAGCATTCCACTTCAATTTATTCTCCCGTCCACCACCAAAGCTCCTTTAAACCTTAGACAAATATTAATACCAACACGCTGCAAATAAAGCGGTGTGTATTTAACAATCTAATTTTTAGGAGTAAGTACAATGCGTTTATTATCTAATACTTTAAAGTCAAGTTTGGCTTTTTTATTATCTTTTTCTTTATTCTTTGTAACTGGTTGTGAGGATGATGATCATAATCATGATCATGATGAGGATCACACAGATGCTGACGGTTTTATCCTTGAGGATGCAAGTGGGAGTGAGCTTTATAGAGAATTTGAAGGTGCGGTTACTGGAAGTATTACATTGGGAGTAAATGATACTCTTGAGCTTTCAGTACATTTTCTAGATCATGACGGCCTTGAAATTGAACATGAGGAAGAAGATCATGACGAAGAAGATGGAGATGGTTTAGTTGTCTCTGGAGCTGATCAGAGTGTTGCTATTGTAGAAGTTGAATCTCATGATGAAGAAGAAGGCGAGGAAGAACATGGTAATGCAATTCACATTATTGGAGTAGGCGTTGGTTCTACTAGCTTTCAGGTTCAGCTTATGCATGATGGACACGCTGATTATACATCAACAAATAATGTAAGCGTTACTGTTCAGTAGTTTGTATATAGATATTTTAAACGCTTCTTATTAAAAATTAGGAAGCGTTTAAAATTCTTAGCAAAAATAAATCAATAAAACAAAATCTTCATACATTTGAGATTTACAAATTAATTTTTCAGTGATACAAGTTTTAAAGAAATCTATTTTTATCCTTTTATTTGGATTTTTATTATCTCAAGAAGGATCCGTAACTGGTATAATAATGGATGAAAATAAAAAGATAATTGAAGGGGCTGATGTCTATTTTCAAGATCTTAGTTTAGGATCAAATTCTGATTCCGAAGGTAAATTTTTGATTAAAAACCTACCTTTGGGAGAAAATTCTTTAACTATTTCGATGATTGGGTATGAAAAAGTTGAGAAAAACATAGTTCTTTATGATGAAAATCTTCAAATTGGTGAATTGTATTTAAAAAGAGATACATTATCAATTAAAGAAATAATTGTTGATTCTCACAATAAAATGGAACCAATTAGCTTTGCCTCCAATATTGATTTTATTGGCGATGAATACCATAAAAATCTGAAAACTACCTTAGCACAGCTACTTGAAAATAGAGTTGGATTATCTATCCAGTCCATGGGGCAGGCAGTAGGACAGCCTGTACTAAGGGGCTATAAAAGTGATAGGTTTTTATTAACGGAAGATGGTGTAAGTATTGGAGATTTATCCAATACTTCTATTGATCATGCTGTAAGTGTCGACATGGCTTCTTACAAGAAGATAAAAATTATTCGTGGACCAGAAGCTTTACTTTATGGATCTAATACAATTGGTGGTGTAATCGATGTTTCTAGAGAAGCTGGAGATAATCCGATTTTTGACCATTTTAGCTATCAATCAGTACTTGGTACTGAATCTTCAAATAATAGTAAATACGTAAATATTATTACATATTTACCAATAAATATAAGAAACCAATTTCGCTTTTCTGCTCTTAAACGAGAAACTGGAAACCAAACCTCTCCAAATAAGACTTTAGCTAATACAGGATTATCAAATAATGAATTAACTGGAAGCTATTCATATTTTGGTAAAACCAATCAGTTTATTATATCTTTTGATAAAATTAATATGGATTATGGTATACCTGGAAGTCTGGAAGGTCATATTGATGGAGTGGACATTAGAATGACTAAATGGTCACAAAAACTTAATTACCATAAAGATTTAAAATATGCAGGTTTTGAAAGATTAGATATTGACCAGCGTTACATTTCTTATTCACATAGCGAATATGAAAATGGTAATGATTATTCAACAGTTTCACTGGGACAAAATATTTTTTCTATTCAAAGTATTTTATCCAATGATCATATGAAAATTGGTTCTTCATTTCAGTATCGAGATTATAAAGCTGGTGGTTTTTACTGGACTCCAGATACAGAAGAAATAAAAACTGCAATATTTGGCTTGTATGAAAAAAAAATATTCAAGACAATTTTTCAATTTTCCTCTAGGATAGAACATCTATTTATTAAACCTGAAAAATCCTTTTTATTCTTATCCAATATTGAAGAAGATCAGGTTACGAATAGAAATTATACTATATTTTCGGGAGCGGTTGGTGGGTATAAAAACTGGAATAAATGGAAACTATCTTTTGGTGGAATGCTTACAAGCAGAGCACCAAGCGTAGACCATCTATTTTCTGATGGTCCACACCTAGGAACCTACTCTTACGAGATAGGAGAACCTAATTTGAGAATTGAAAACACCCTTGGATTAGAAAGCTCGATGGAATATATAGCCGAAAAAAGTGATA
>JAOLAV010000064.1 GCA_028338895.1 Fidelibacterota bacterium | reverse complement strand
GTGTTGTAGACAGCTATTCGAGTATTTTGATCACTCGGCAGTAAATAGGAAATTGAGAGTAAAGGATTAAAAGGATTTGGGTATAACTTTTGTATTTGAGGCTCTGTCGGTAACACTTCATTGCTTTTAAAATTTTGAGTTGAATAGACCATGTCAATTACCCCGCCATCAGGATTAGAAAAAAGGGCATTCTCAAATGAAGAGATTTGAATATTCTTTAGATCTAACTCAATCTGATACTGTGCATTCAAGCCACTAAGGTCAAAAGCTAGAACCTTAAATGTTTGATTAGTTTTTAGATAACTTAATTCCCAACCCTCTGGAAGCCTGATAGACTCAAAGTTACTCTGGTTAAACGTTGCTTGATCTAATTCAAACTGAAATCCACTTAGTTTATTTGGTGAAGATAAAACAACTCTATCTCCAGTCTCAAAACTCAGAATCTCAAAAGAACCTTCTCCTGTTGGTGGAGCTATGGTATTATCATAATTCCCTTGAACAAGGTACTGAGCTAAAGAAATTATATCAAAAATATTTACGTTATTGTCTGCGTTAATATCAGAGACTTCTGAACGACAACTTTCGGTTTCATCTAAGAGAACTACATCCACTAAGTTTAAGATATCCAGTATATCAATTGATGGTAAATCATTATCAACCGAACCATCCACATTACCAGTAATATAAACATTAAGGTTATCACAATTATCGCATGCATCTCCATCACCATCAGAATCAACATCCGCTTGTTCAGGGTTATAATCATCAACACAATTATCTAGATCATCATTGATACCGTCTGAATCTAAATCCCGAACAACATAAGAAAGACCGAGTTCAATAGCTGCCATGATTTGTGCTTCTTCAAATCCAGACCCACTATAAAGTACTTCCATATTGTGATCAAGAACTACATTGTGAGGTATATAACCGTCACCGTAAATATTCCATGCTTGACCTGGAGTATCATCTATTAGAAGATATGATATGCCAAAAGCATCGGACCAACCTGAACAAGAATAAGGTTGCCCCCAATCACTTCCTGAGCCCATCATTAAGAGCTTATCTTCACCTTCAGTTAAAAAATCTTGCCATATAACTTCTGTAAGTGGAGCCTCCACTTGACAGCTTGGTCACCAAGAAGTAAATAAGTTAATCCAGACTACTTTATACTCCCCACCATTCACACTCCCATTAGCGGCATCGTACAAACTAGTGAAGCCTTCTTCGCCACCATTATAACAGGCTGCAGCGTAAAAATTAGGGGAGATATCTCCAACTTGGAGCTGAGCTGATAGAGTACTAAAAATAAAAAAATTGACAAAAATTAATGAAAGATTTTTTAAAGTTTGTTTTTTCATAAAATATTTTCCTTTATCTACTATAAAAATAACTATTCATAGAACTTTAAACTAGTTTTATTTCCTTAGAAGATAGGTGTTAAATATTGAGAATTAGAAACTTGCACTGTATCCTATTTTAAGACCATCATTAAATGGGGGAATCAAACGACAGACTCCATTACTACAAAAGAGCCCCCCTCTAATAGAGCCATACATAACACTAATTCTTTGAGAAGAAGTAAGGTTGTAAATAAATTCAGCTGAAACCCATTTTTTTTTGAATAAAGGATGGTGGGTTTACATTATCTCGTTTTCCTACGAAATATTTTAGATCACCAAATACAAATGCCTCAAGTGGATTATAATATGGATCAGTAGATTGAACTTCATATGCATTTGTCCAATCTTGGGTGATCGTAAAGGACCATTTTGGAGCTTTACTAATCGTTAAATAAAATAGTCTATTGTACTGTGTGTTTTTAATCTGACCATCAAACGAGAACTGAGAGAGCTTTGAATATTTTTCTTCATTCGGATTCTCAGGATCACTCATTACCCATTTTGATTGCCCTATATTATAAGAATCTACATTCCCTCGTCTTTTTTCAAAGAGCGTTCTTTCTTGGTACTGAAATCCTATACCAATCGTTAAGCTGTTATCCATTATATAGTTTATTTCTAAAGGAATAGTGTAGGACTTACTTTCGCTCCAATTTTTGGCGTTTACATTATAATTTATTAATGTAGTATCGTAAATAGAAATGATAGGGTAATCTGGAGCATAAGGAGAATAAGTAGTATCATAATTAAATGAAGTATCTGATTGAGATCCATTAAAATACCATTTTGTGCCTAAAATCTCCTTGTTACTGCCTCTACCAATTTTGAAGTAAACACGATCTTTTAAAGCATAGCCGCTCAACTCTTGATAGTTTTCGTAATACGGAAGCGCTGAAATATCATTGCTCGGTAAATAACCATTAAGTTTTTTAGATGACCATTCAAAAGGTCCATCTAACGATTGCCAAGTTTCATTTCTACTTAAATGAGCATATTGAACATTTGCGGATAAGCCAAAAAGAGATCCGTTTAGCTCATACTGAAGTCCCCTCTCATCATTAAAGTTATAATTATGGGATAAACGACCTAGTAAAGTAGAGTTCTGCTCTTTTCCTAATGTTGGAGACTGCTGGTACGGGATTTGGTTTCCATAATCATCTGCTGTCTGATCACTATGAAAAGTATCAAAATCATATCTTTTATATTCAGTTGATAGCCCCCAGTTACCTAAATATATATTGTAGTTACCATAAAACCCATGCCCTTTTTTCAGAGAATCATTTGCAAGGAACATCCCCTTTTCCGTAGATATTTTATCAACATATTCTATAAAATAATCCATATTATCCAAAGACCATGAAGTATAAAGACCTTTGGTCTTATGACCAACAAGAGCAATGTCTCGAGTGTTAAACTTCATATGCTCTTCATGAGACTGCAAGTAGATTAATCCGATAGTTTTGTTTTCTTTTTCATAATGAACACGGTTCGCGACCATATTATGTTTATCATTATAAATAGGAATTCTTAAATCTTGTCCCAGTTTCCATATGTCGGAGTTACCATTAATATGAGAGATTAAGAATGGGCCTTTGTTATATTCAAAAAAGAATCCTCTTACACCATTATCAAAGTTAGTAACTTGATCATCCATTTGATTGAGTGTAAGCCCTCTACCCCAAATCTCGTAAATATCACCTAGCTTA
>JAOLAV010000063.1 GCA_028338895.1 Fidelibacterota bacterium | reverse complement strand
TAGCATAATATTATCACCTGTTATGGATACCTTTTATAACCCTTATGCTTCATCACTTGATGGACTCATTTTAGATGATCCTGTTTCTTCTTTTTTTAATTTTTGCAAAGAAAGAGAAAGTATACGTTTTAAAAGAGAGAAAGGATTGGATGCACCATGGACAGCTGATCCTATTTTTCAAAAAGGTCGTTTTCTAAATGTTTTTCGTGAGGATGATCGTGGTACTAAGGCCATTTTAAATTTTTGCAAGGACTTAAAAAAAGACTTACCAAACCTAGTACAAGCTGTATTCTTTTCTAGATGGTGTAATGATCAAAAAATATTAGACACACTAACCTCAAAACAACTCCAAGATCCAAAGGAGTTTAAGCAGTATCTTGATAATATAGATTCTTGGTGTAACACAACAGCTTATCCAGTGGAGCCGGTAACTTGGTCAAATCAAAAATATTCTCGACTAAATACGGCCACAATTTTATTTAATGATATAAAAATAGAACTATCTGATATTATCACTCGATCTAATGGTGATGTGACTGTGTCAACAGAGAATATTAACAAAATTTTAAATATGAAAAATAACTTTCCTATTTTTATGGCGGTGATGGATTTAGCATGGTTTCGACCCGATATAATTAAGCCTGAAAGTCATGTACCAACAGGTATAGGTGCTGTGGCATATCTAGACCGTCTTCAAAAATACTTAAATCTTGAGAATCATCTTCAAACATGTGAAAAGATGATCAGCTTACAAAAAGATTATTGGCCTGAGGCGAAAAGAACTTTTTACCCAATTGATATTGAATATTTATCCTGTGAATGTAGGAAATATTATAGCTATGTTAACAAAACTAAACAATTTGAAGGAAAGAATCTTTTTACTCCGAAAACATAAGCTTAGTATACCGGATCTTAGTATAAAGCTATCTCTGACCCCATCTAGTATATTTCATGAATCGAATTATTAGAGCTCTATGTATTTCAATAATTTCTTTTTGATCTTCTGTAAAAATTAAATCACGACTGATTCTTGCTTCTGACAATAATATAACTATTTCTGATCTAAAATTTTCAGCTGATAAGTTAGAAATTCCATTAATGTAATCATCCTTTAATTCATCCAATAAGTTTTTCGTGCCTAAAGATATATTTTCCAATTCTGTTATTTGATATATAGATAAGCTCAATGCATTATGCATAGCTATCTCTATTTCACCTGAGTTTTTATAAAATTTACCTCGTCCTCTTCTTCCCTGCTTCCAGTTAGATTCAATTTCTTCTTTTTTATTGCTAATAGCTTCTTCTTGCTCTACAGTTAAAAGAATATCCATTTCTGCCCGAAACCATTCCATAACACTAGTAATTCCTAAACGCATTTCTATAATATCACTATTATTATGATAGCCTAAAATAAATTGATCCACTAGGTTTTCTTTTGTATCCAATAGGTTCTCATAAATAACCTTTTGACTATCTGGCATTAAGCTTAATAAAAATTCATTCATGCGATAAAAATATTTTGCTCTACCATGATGGTGATCATTTTCTTCAATAATTATTTCAAGGTTAAAGTTTGAAATTTTCAAAAATAATGAATCTTTTTGTTGTTGTGTTAATTCTTTTTGAAGTGTGGCTGCCAGATCCCAAAGTACTGCTGGGTCTGGATGGAAATTCCGCCCTCTTTCTAGAGATAGCCTAGCTGTACTTCTTTGCTCGGTGTTTAAATTCAATTCTGTACTTAAATCTTCAATTAGATATTCAAATTCAGGTGGATTAGATATAGGTTGATCTCTTAATAAATTTTCACATCCACTAAATAATAGAATTGTAGCTGAGAAAACATAAAATAGTTTCATAATTTTGCACCTTTTATATTGTGTTAAATAATAGGACACTTTTTTTCTAAAAAAGTTAAAATAAATTTTATGATGCTCTACAACAAAAACTACTATAATCTAATATATAAAAAATACTAATGCCTCGTAGCAGAGAAACTAAAGTAATTAGATCTTCATTAAAAGTTTCTACTATAGAAGGTTCATGGTGGGCTGTAATGTATGGTACAGCTGAAACATATTTTGGTGCATTTTTTGAGTTTTTAAAATACTCTAGCTATGAAATATCTATACTGACCACTTTACCGATATTAATTGGATCTATTTTTCAAAGCTATGCTAATCTATTTTTTCATTTACTCCGATCGCGAAAAATATTATTAATCATTTTAAAATTATTCCAAAATTTGTTAATACCAACAATATTTTATGTTGGTATTAAAACTGATAACTTCAATCTTTTTTTAGTTTTTCTTTGTCTTTATTTTGTAATTGCTATTTCTATGATGTCTCCATGGACCTCCTGGATGGGCTATTTAGTACCCAGTCGAATGCGAGGAAGATATTTTGGTAACCGTTCACAAATAGTAAAAGTTTTTATGCTAATCTCTTCATTACTAGCTGGTACAATTTTAAACGCGTACACTGACACAAATCCAATTATCGGATTTGGTATAATATTCACGATTGGTTTTTTAGCAAATTTTGGTTCAATATTCTACTTATTTAGACAGTTTGAGCCACCTTATGAAGCAATAGAAGAGATAGATGAAACCCTAAATTTGAATGAACTGCGTTTCAAGGGTATCAAGAAGTTTATCACCTATGATTCTCTTTCTGAGTTTGCTTTCAATATTTCAGGACCGCTTATGATGGTTTTTTGGCTGAGAGAGCAGAAATTTAATTATATTGAATTAGCCATTTTAATAAATGTTAGCCAAGTATTAGGCCTTTTCAGTCTTCGCTATTGGGGGCGAAAGATTGATGAGCTAGGCACATTTACAACAATAAGATGGACAAGTTTAGCAATCTCAATTTTTCCTTTATTATGGTTTGGAAGTTTTTTCTTGCCTCAAGAATTGAAACTTCCTATTTCATTGGTAATAGCATCAATTGCATCACTTATGTTTAGCGGTCGGGCACTTGCAATGGACAACAGACTATTTGAACATATGGTCGGTAAAAATATGATCAAACTAACATCAAAAAGGATTCTGTATCGAGGAATATTTATATTTATTGGTGGGATTTTAGGAGGCTTAATGACGAAGCAAAATTTTCAAATCTTTACAAATAGTTTTCTTCACCTTACACCAATTCTTATAGTAT
>JAOLAV010000061.1 GCA_028338895.1 Fidelibacterota bacterium | reverse complement strand
CAGAATGAAAAGGCTGTGCTTCGCTTACGTCATCTCGTCCAGCTGTTGGATACCTTACATGACCTATTCCGATATTCCCTTCTAAGTTTAGAGAATCAGTTGATTTAAAAACTTCAGCCACTAGTCCAAGTTCTTTATGGAGATACATTCTTTTTTTATCCCAAGTAGAAATTCCGGCAGCATCTTGGCCTCTATGCTGGACCTGTATTAGGGCGTCATAAATCTCACCAGCAACATTTTTCTTTTTATGATATATTCCGATAATTCCGCACATTATAAGAGGTCCACAAGTTTTGATGAAAGACCTGTATAGTTTTCAGGATTAAGAGAAAACAATGTTTCTTTATCTTTTTCTGGGATTTTTAAATCAGAAACAAAATTCTTAATGAGTGTGGAATTAATACTTTGACCTTGAGTAAGGTTTTTTAATTTTTCATAGGCATCCTCTTGCCCCGATTTTCTAAGAACCGTTTGGATAGCTTCAGCAAGAACTTCCCAGTGATCATTTAATTCATTGTTCATCTTTAATTTATTAATCGTTATTCTATTGAGACCGCTTGAAATACTTTTTAATGATAAGTAAGAATGTGCCAAAGCAACTCCTTGGTTTCGTAAAGAAGTAGAGTCTGTTAGATCTCGTTGCATTCTTGAGACTGGTAACTTTTCGGATAGATATCCTAATAAAGAGTTTGCAATACCAATATTCCCCTCAGCATTTTCAAATTGAATAGGGTTAATTTTATGGGGCATAGTCGAAGAGCCAACTTCTCCTTTTATTCTTTTTTGGCTTAAAATTCCACGACTTATGTAGAACCACATATCTTTACATAAGTCATTTAATATTGAATTAACACGAATCATCTGTTGATAGCTCTCTGCTAGACTATCATGAGATTCAATCTGAGTAGTTATTAAATTTGGCTCTAATCCGCAGGATTTAATAAATCGTGTAGTGAATTTTACCCAATCAACTTTTGGGTAGGCTGCGAGATGAGCAGACCATGTTCCGGTAGCACCACCAAATTTTCCTAAAAGACGATGTACTTTAATTTTACTCAGCTGTCGTTCTAATCGAATACAAAAAACAGCAAGTTCTTTACCAAATGTTGTTGGAGTCGCGGACTGTCCATGTGTTAGAGAAAGCATTGAAGCATTTTTATACTTTTTTGCAAGTTTTTTTAATCCTTTAAGAACGGACTTTAATTCAGGAAAGTAAATTTGGTCAAGACCATGTTTCCACATCAAAGAATAAGATAAATTATTAACGTCTTCAGATGTTAATGCAAAATGAATCCAGGGGTGTAATGATTTTTTAGTTTTTTCTTGAATATAATACTCAACAGCCTTGACATCGTGATTAGTATTAAGCTCTAACTCTTTTATTCTTTCAGCGGCAACGGCGTCAAATTTTTGGTAAATACTTCTAAGCTTTGCTTGTTCATTATTTGAAAAAGCATCTAACTCTTTAATCTCTTTTTCATTACTTAAAGCAATTAAATATTCTATTTCTATGTAAAGCCTATATCGCATTAGTGCGGCTTCAGAAAAATAGGGAGAAAGTACTTTTACACTTTCACCATACCTACCATCGAGTGGAGAAATTGCACCTAAACGGCTATACACCAAATATCCGTTTGACTGCTAACGCACAATTACCAGGATCAATAACTGTCAGAACGGGTGTTTGGCTCGGCATTTGCAATGTAGAATGAATATTCACTAGCATATCAGATTTATCTGAAAAGGGAGGGCAGCCGATAGTTGGAAATTCTGAATTTGCAGCAACAAAACCTGATAGGGCATTCGACCTACCTGCAATTGTAATATATACAATATCTTTTCCATTTTTGTTATTATTCAAAATTTCTAAAACTTTAAGAGGTTGTTTATGAGCCGATGCGGCATGTTGCTCCCACGTTATTTTATATTCATCTAATTTATCGGTTATTTTTTTTGCGTGAGGTTCATCGGATGTTGAGCCCATAATTAAAATCGTTTTCATATTAGATCCTTTAAATTATTATTAATTCGTTCATTAATAGATTTTCCTGAATCAGGGAAAGGAAAAATTCCTCCAGTAATAGTCTCATATAAATAAATATATCTGCTAGACAGTTCTATCACTAATTCATCTGGAGCATCAGGTAAGATTTTATCATCATAAGGATTACAATTATCAACAAACCATAATCGTAAAAACTCTTTATCAATGTTTTGAGGTTCTTGGCCATTTGAAAGTCGTTCAGTATAACTCTCGGCTACCCAATATCTACTTGAATCAGGGGTGTGTATTTCATCAATTAAGACAATATTCCCGTTGCTATCTTTTCCCATTTCATATTTTGTATCTACTAAAATCAAGCCATTTTCTGCAGCTTTTTTTTGTCCAAAAGAAAAAAGTTCTAATGCTTTTTTGCTGCAATATTCCCAGTCTTTTTTTGTCATCCAACCTTCACTTACAATCTCTGCTGGTGCAATAGGTCTGTCATGGTCTTCTTCTTTAGTTGTTGGTGTGAGCATATTTTGTTTTAGCTTTTCATTTTTCAACAAACCTTCCGGAAGTGAATTTCCACAATACTCTCGGTCTCCATTTTTATAGACAGTCCATAAAGAGGTACTTGTACTTCCAGTAATATATCCTCTTACAACAAACTCGATAGGAAAAACCTCACATTTTTTTGCGAGAGTTACATTTGGATCTGGAATCTTTATGACTTGATTATTTATTATGTGTTTTGTTTGTTCAAACCACCAAGCGCTGGTAAGATTTAAGACTTGGCCCTTAAAAGGTATCGATGCTAAAACTCGATCAAAGGCACTTTGGCGATCTGTTGTAATTAAAACTATTTTATCATCTAGTTCGTATTGGTCTCTAACTTTTCCTTTACGTTTTAATCCAGATTTTAATAAGGTTTCGGTTAATGTGTTTTTGAGCTCCGCTTTGATTCGGTCTCTATAATGTTTAGTTGATTCTATAGCATTCATGTGATAATGTGTTAAATAGTATTTGAGTGTTAATTAATTGATTCAAAACTGATTTAAAATTACCTTTATTTACTGTGATATTCCATATAACACCGTATTTTAAATTGGTAATTCCTTCAATTTGAAATTTTTCTTTCAGTGATTCAGCTTTAGCCCTAGCTAAAATATCGTCTTTTTTCCTAATAAGAAATGTAGCAGTTTTTTCTTTTTTTATTGTTTTACTAATATACTCTTTATTCGAGTTAAATAGT
>JAOLAV010000062.1 GCA_028338895.1 Fidelibacterota bacterium | reverse complement strand
AAAGGTTTAACGTCATTACCCAATAATGAATAAGGGACGGAGAGAATTGTACCCGCTCCAACAAAAAAAGCTGGTAAGATAGGATCTTTAGACTGACTTAATTTCTTACTGAAACTTAGGTAAGCACTACCAGTAATTAAACTTAAAGGAACACTAACAACACCTAAGACTGTCCATTTAACAGTGTTAGAAGATAATTGTCGAACTTTATTAATTGCTAAATCCTCAATAGTTTGCTGACCTATCTGGATTCCATTTTGAATAACGGTTGTTCCACTATATAGTTTTAGTAATTGTACTTTTTTAATTTCAACTGAATCAATTTCCATATTAGAATCAATTTTAAAGTAGACCTTACCATTTAACGTATTTAAATATGTACCGTAATAACTATTAGAATTTTTTAGAAGCAATTTGTCTGTTTTTGGTTGGCCAATTAAAAATCCAAAAATAAGACTAACTGAAATTAATTTTGTCATACTGATGAATTATAGAATTTCAATTCTTAATATTTAATATTTAATCTTAAAGCTTTTATAAATGAATGATAAAAGCCATGCTGGACCAATAAGCAAGAACTGTATATCTTGTAAAAAAGAGGGCTTTTTACCTTCAATTTTATGACCTACAAATTGCCCTACCCAAGCAACTAAAAATGTAATAGTTGAAATTCTCCATAAATGATTCTGAAAATAAATACTCAATAAATAATTTCCAGTTAATAATAAGAAACCTATAAAAGCCATTCCCAGAGCCATCATATTTGAAAGTTGTACATAATAAAAAAGTATTATAGAAGTAATAATGATAGCCCAGTTTAATTGTAGACTTTTATATAAGTATGGAAAATAGTCATGAGGTATGGACCATAAAAGACCCATTAGACTAAACATAATGGCCGGAACACAAAACCAATGAATCTTTTTATTTAGAGAATTCTTATGACTCTCACCATATTCATCAAGCAAATTTTGTACAGTTTTCAATATTGTCTCAAATTGTATACAAGGTCTATTACTAAAAATGGATTATAAATCTGACTAAAAAAAGCCATTTATTTATTCATTATCTGTTTATTTAAGTTTTTTCTAAAATCATCATCTACCGTAAATAAGGATCCTTTTTCTTTATGTACACTTACACCATTATTATGATTTCTCTTTATGTGATTTAAGAATGTGTTCATATTTATTTCAACATCAATATTATTATCATCTTTTATAAAGAAAAGGTTTTTTGCATTCTCTTTGATTTTATCCATCTTTATTTTATTTTCAGGAAATAATATAAATTGGTTCCTACTAATACTTTGGCTTGTATTATCACAATCTATTTCTTTATCCCAAGGTTCTTGACATTTACTGTAAAGTACTTCACCATCTTTATAGACTTCTTTTTTTGACCAGAAAAACAATTCTTTTTGCATATTCATAGGTTCTGTTAAGACATCAAAATCGCTATAAATATATTCATTAAAATACCATTCACCTGTTTTTTGGCCATTTATATATTTCCCTCGAACTAAAACATCATTTCGAGGATAAGTATAATCTTTTATTTTGCCACCAGATTCCAAATTCGCTTTATCGACTAACATAGAACCATGTCTAATACCATCTTGATATTCAATATTGATAATTATTTGAAAGTCAGAATCTATCCATGGATTATTGTAATGTGTATCATCTGGAAATATCCATTCCCAAGGTCCCGTTCGGATACCTCGGTTATAAACGCCCATTATTCCTGGCAACTCTTCCTTGGCGTTATAATATTGCATCAGTAAACCATTTTTTATACCATCAACAATGGTACATTCTGCAATTTTTGTTATTTTTTTTCCTTTTGAAAATATTTTAAGACGCCCTGTGAAAAGCTGATCAGTATTTTCATCAAACCAAAGTCCATCAACTTTATAAATATAATTTGGCTCAAAAATGAATCTATCTTTAAACTTATTTAAGTTATCTAATTCTTCAACTAATTGACCATAAATAATTGTACAAAAGAAAAAAGAAAGTATCACAAAAGATTTCATAGAAAAAATTACCTTTATATGATGATATAAGAAACTGACTATTTTACCTAAATAATATTTCTAAATGTCAAATTTATTCTTCTATTTTTAATTTTCAATCTTTTCGGAATACTATGAGACCAATAATGTTGAGTTTTTCCTTTCATTATAAGTAAAGATCCGTTTTCAATGTATATTTTTAATATATCTTTATTATTACGATCTTTTCTCCTCAAAAAGAAATCCCTTGAAGCTCCAAAACTAACGGAGGCAATAGTTGGGTTTAAACCTAACTCTTTTTCATTATCACTATGCCAACCCATTCCAACCTTGCCCGATGAGTAATCATTTAATAACACAGAATTAAATTCTTGAAAACCATTTTCATAAATTTTCTTTTTAATGTACAATAAGTCTTTCGTCCATGGTATTGCATGTCTTTTGAAGCCAGAATAAGTGTAGCTCTTATTATCATCACCATAAAAAGCTGTTCTTCTACTGACTTGAAGCTCTTTACCTCCAAATTTAAAAGAATCATTTACCCATTCGATAGATTGAAATAGTCGGCTAAATAGCTTTTCAGACAGATCTAAATTGAAAAAATTAGGATAATATAAAACTTCTAGATTCGAATCTTTAAAAACTTTTTTTTGCTCATTAACATCAATAAATAAAGAGGATTGATTGTTCATTATTAAAAAGCTGAAAAGCTTTCAGAGTGCTTATGACTTCTTAGAATTAAAGTTCACCTTGGATAGGGAGTTATTAATTTTAGCTTTATAATTTGCTTTTCTTTCTGGTTCGATGGACCAGGCATAGCCAGTATCATTTTTCACAAATTTTTCAAATATATTATCTTCAGGGATAGGCTTTATTTGTTTCAATTTAAATGGTGCAATGCAAAAATAGAAGAAAGTGCATCCTAAGCAAAACAGTATGATAAGAATATTAAACATAATGTAATATAGCTTAGAGTCTCTGTTTAAATCCAAATGAGAAAGTGGATAAAAAATTAAGAAAGGACTCAATAGTTCGAATTTTATTGAATTTAGGGGATATTGTGTCAAAAATGTGTCAAACATATAAAACACCCACCTTCAAAACACCATGAGTGCAACACATACTAAATGCAGAAAAGAGCATATTTCAGCTCTTTTATACATTATTATGAATATTTTATGCTCAATGTACCCTCGGTTAGAATCGA
>JAOLAV010000060.1 GCA_028338895.1 Fidelibacterota bacterium | reverse complement strand
AAATAGTCCATATCACCAGAAAACCATTCAGGTTGAAACGCAATAATTGCTTGAGTTACATTCACCAATGTGATTCTTCTTTCATGTACTGCTTCAATAAACCAATTAGCAGAATCTATTTTTTCTTTTATAAACTTTTTAGCATCACCCTTAAGTTTTCCATTTTCTAATTGTTCTTCATATATCTTAGAAATTCTTAATTCTGGAACGCCACTATCATTTGTAGTGATTAGCCAGTCATCATCTTCTTCTTGTACTATTACGTCTGGAATTATAACTTGAAATTTATCTCTATAGCCTTCTCCTGGGCGTGGATTTAAATTAGTTATTTGGGCAATAGCATTATGCAGACTATCCTGATCACAATCTAGTTTTTCTAATATTTTCTTATATCTCTTATGCATGAAATCATCAAAGTAGTTATTAACTATTCTATATGCTAAAGAGTCTTTCTCGTCTTCTAATTGAATAGATAAACATTCTTTTAAGTTTCTTGAACCAATACTCTTAGGGTCCAATCTTTGAATATTTTTAAGGATCGGTTCTACTTCTTCCTCCGATAAATCATAACGATCTGCAATTAGAACTAAGTCTGTGTCTAAATAACCTCTCTCATTTGTGTTCCATAAAATTTCTTCTGCTACTTCACACTCGAAATCGTTCATTTCAGTATATGATAATTGATCAATTAACTTTTCTATTAACGTTTGCCTATCTGGTAGTGGCATTTCTTTTTTTTCTTCAGATAAATAATATAATGACTCATCACTATACATATCTTCAAGTGGGACATCAATATCATCTATTGGCGCTTCTTCAATCTCTTCACTTAATTGAGACTCATCATGCTCAGCTTGTTCAAGTAAAGGGTTTTGTTCAAGCTCTTGTAAAATAGCTTGTTCAAGATTAATCGTATTTAACTGGAGCAGTTTAGCCTGTAAAACTTGCTTAGGTGCGAGTTTTTGTTTTTGGGTCTGAAGTTGTTTTAATCTTGCCGCCATTAATCAAGCCTAAATTTTTCTCCAAGGTATAGTCTCTTCGCTTCTTCATCATTTGCCAAAACTTCTGATGTACCAGATTTTAAAATTTGACCATTGAAAAGAAGATAAGATCGATCTGTTATTGAAAGTGTTTCTCTAACGTTATGATCTGTAATTAAAACACCTATATCTTTTTTTTTCAGCGAATAGATAATCCCTTGAATTTCTTCTACAGCTATTGGATCGACTCCGGCAAATGGTTCATCGAGTAGTATAAAATCTGGATCCATACATAAACATCTAGCAATTTCGACACGCCTTCTTTCACCTCCAGATAATGTATGACCAATACTCTTATTAAGATGAGAAACAGACAGATCATTTAATAACATATCCATTTTTTCTTTTTGTTTATTTCGATCTAAATCTTTTCTCATTTCTAGAACTAATTTTAAATTATCTTCAACAGATAGTTTACCAAAAATAGATGGTTCTTGGGCAAGGTAACCGATTCCTTTTTTTGCTCTTTTGTACATTGCATCATGAGTAATCTTAGTATCGTCCAAAAAAACATTGCCTGTTGACGGCTTAACCATCCCTGTAATCATATAAAAAGAAGTTGTTTTCCCAGCACCATTTGGCCCTAGAAGGCCTACTATTTCACCACGTTTAACAGAGATATCTATTCCTTTAACAACTGTTTTATTACCATATATTTTTGATAACCCTTCAGCAATTAGAGTATTATGCTGGATTCTCATTCGAGACCTCTATTTGTAACACCTGAAGGTTTTAATATGCGCCAATTTTTTAGATCAGAATCGGACTCAAATCCAGTTCCATACAATGTATCATTTTCTAATGTTGTTATCATTATTTTCTCTTTTGTATGGAGCTCCTCTTTTTTTGAATTATAAGTCAATGAATTTGAGTAAAGGGTAATACCGCTATCTGAAACGGCTATAACATTCCCAATCGCTTTCATATCATTCGAAGCCTGATTTACTTCAGCAATATTAGAGGTAATAACGGAGGTATGTTTTTCAGAGTTATCATAAAAATCTACTTTCACTAATTCGTCGAGCATTATAAACTCTTTTTCATTGTGCTTTTCTAAATGGCCTGAGGCTATCTTTGCTCTCATTTTTCCTTCATTTGTTAATAGTATTGTAACCCCCCAACTTTCTTGATCTGGTAGATCTAACCTTGATGGGAGAATTTCAATAGAATCACGATTACAAGAAAAAAGGACAAAAAGAATTGGAGCTAGAATGTTGACCATCTTTCAACTTGCAAGAATACGTTTTTTCATTTTATCAAAGACAACCTTTTCGATTCCTTGCTGTTCAATGATCCATTGGACAGCATCCCTGAATGCTCCATCTCCTCCAGAAATTTTAGTTGTATGAATGGCAATTTTTTTTACTTCTGAGACTGCATTCGCAACGGCAATAGGTACTCCAACTAAGCTCATAATAGGTAAATCAATTAAATCATCTCCTAAGTATGCAATCTCGGAGTCTTCTAATTTATATTTGCTTTTCAATTCTTCATAAGCTGGAATCTTATTTAGCGTTCCGTTATAGACATCTTCAATCTTCAATTCTTCAGCACGATATTTTGTTGCATCTGAATATCGCCCAGAAATAAGAGCAATTTTTAAATCTGCTGCTCTAGCCATTGCAACACCGACTCCATCAAAAACTGTAAATTTTTTGAATTCAAAACCATCTGTCCCTTTATAAAAAGAGCCGTCCGTCCAGACTCCGTCAACATCAGATATTAACATTTTAATTTTTTTTAACTGGGTATTCATTTTAAGCTCTCGTTAATTGCTTTAAGTTGAATTAGTAATGTCTCTAGTTTTTTTAATGGCCATTGAGTCGTCGCATCGGATTTTGCTTTTTCAATATTATCATGGACTTCCATAAAGAGCCCATTGCATCCAGAAGCAACAGCTGCTTTTGCTAGAGTTGGTATCATTTCTCTCATACCTGCAGTGGTCTGACCATTACCTCCTGGTAATTGGGCACTATGTGTCGCATCAAAAATCACAGGTCTACCAAACTTCTGCATTATTGGAATAGAACGCATATCTGCAACTAGATTATTGTAACCAAATTGCGTCCCTCTATCAGTAAGCAAAATGTCTCTACATTTAGCCTCTTCTAATTTTTGGACTACGTTTTTCATATCCCATGGTGCCAAAAATTGTCCTTTTTTAACATTCACAATCTTTTGAGTCTTTGCCGCTGCAACTAGTAAATCAGTTTGGCGACATAAAAAAGCTGGGATTTGTAAAATATCCGCTACTTTTGCGACTTTTTCTGCCTGTGATGGAATATGAATATCTGTAAGTATCGGAAGATCAAACTTTTCTTTTACTTCCGCCAAA
>JAOLAV010000006.1 GCA_028338895.1 Fidelibacterota bacterium | reverse complement strand
ATCAATGGATAGATTTTAATTTTTATGGTCATCAAATAGTTGCGCACTTATCACCAGATGATTGTCGCTTATTTAAAACAAATACGGTAGATAATAATGAGATCCCTACAAGGCATTTTGGCATAATTCTACCAATGGAAGAATGGATCAGCCTTTGTCAAAAACTAGAGCAGAAAGAAATAAGATTCTATATAAAACCAAAAATAAGATTTAAAAATCAACCTGGCGAGCAGGCAACTTTTTTCATTGAAGATCCTAGCGGGAATATGCTAGAGTTCAAGTCATTTCAAAATATGAAAAACATTTTTTAATGTTAACTTACGTTTATGCCTAATATAGATTTTTTACCAGATAATAAAAAGTTTGAAACAGAAGTCGGAGAAACAATACTCCAAACGGCTATGAGAAATGGATTGCCACATGTGAATGCATGTGGAGGGGAAGGGAAGTGTACGACCTGCCGACTCTTGGTTTTAGATGGAATGGATAATTGTACACCCGAGACTGAAAAAGAAAAAGAATTAAAAGAAAAAATCCATACTACGGATGAATTTAGATTAGCTTGTCAAACAAAAATTACTGGCGATGTTACTGTCCGAAGATTAGTCCTAAATAAAGAGGATATAGAATCAGTCTCTGAAAGAAGTGTTTCTGGAAGGCTAGGCGAAACAAAAAAAATCGCAATTTTATTTAGTGATATTAGAGGTTTTACTCCTTTTTCTGAAAAATTAACTCCTTACGATGTCGTTTTTATTCTTAACCGATATTTTACAAGAATGGTAAAGTCAGTCGAAAGTAACCATGGGAAAGTAGATAATTATATTGGAGATGGAATGGTAGCTCTTTTTGGTTTGTATGACGAACCAAATCCGGTTCATTCCGCTGTGAAAGCCGCTCTCAATATGTGCGATGAAATGGATGATATGAAACCTTATCTTAAAACGATGTATGGACAAGATTTTGATATAGGGATAGGTATTCATTGGGGCGAAGCTGTTGTCGGGGATATTGGCGCTGGAATCTCAAAGCGATTAACTGCAATTGGTGACTCGATGAACTTTGCAAGTCGCGTTGAATCGGCAAATAAACAATTTGATTCACGACTGCTTATTTCTGAGGCAGTTCACAGCGAGATTAAAGATTCATTGGTTGTAAAAGATTTCATGAGGACTAATTTGCCTGGTATAGAAGGTCGAGTCACTTTATACGAGATTGAGGATATTAATTTTTCAAATAATGAAAGCCTCGATGATGAATTTATAGATGGTGATTTAGTTTGGAATAAATGCTCTGCTGTTGAAACCTATGAAAAGCAGCCTCAGCAAGTCTTTAAAATCAAAAGAGAAGACATACTTATTGTTAAAATTGACGAGAAATTTTATGCTTTAAATGATAAATGTCCACATGCTTTTCTGAGCTTGCAGGGAAGCGATATTGATATTGAAGATGAGACAATTGCTTGCAGATGGCATAAAAGTGAGTTCTGCTATAAAACAGGTGAGGTTCGGGAGTGGCTTAAAATAAGTAACTTTCAAAAACTATTAGGTAAAGTTGGTCTAAATGCAGAGGCAAAAGAAATAAACCAAATGGAAAAAATCCCCCTTGATATTTATAAAATAAAAGAAAAAGATGGCTTTATTTGGGTCGGTTCAGAAAAAGATTAAAAAGGGCCTTACTTATGAATAATTATATAAACCGGAAAAATTAAGAATAGAAATAATGGGTTTAGGAGATTTAAAATGAAAATTGATAAAAATAAAAATGAATTTACCGAAGACAAAATTCTGTGGACTAATATCGCAGAAGCATCGAGTTTTGATAAACAACAACAACAAGTTTTCAATGTAAATCGAAATGAAATTCTTGTCTTAAAAATAGATCAAGAATACAAAGCGATTCAAAGTAGATGCCCGCATGCTGGCTTATCTATGAAAGGAAGTCCTTTAAACCTTGAGAATGATTCTATAATATGTAAATGGCACAATACTAGCTTTTGTTATAAAACAGGAGATGTTCAAAAATGGGTAGATGTGAGTCCATTTCAAAAAAAAATTGCTTACTTCATTGCTCGCTTTAGTAAAAAAATGAAAGAAATGACAGAAATGGAACCATCGTCAATTGAAATATTTAAAACTCAGGTCATTGAGAATAATGTCTGGGTTGGTATCTCGATAGGTGATTAGCTTTACCTAATTAAACTAATGACCGACCTTTTAATTTTTAAAAGTTTTTTCAAGAAATCTATCATAGGGTTTGATCTTTTTGACAAGTAAAAGACTCTTTTTAATAGCCATTATTTTGGTTCTTTTTTCATCGATTACATTTAGCAAAGATCTATGGTATGATGGCAACCTCAAAGACCTAGATGATTTTACTCTAGAGTTAAATATAAGAGGGGTTGAAGATGGTGTCTGGGAAAAAAGAGTTTTTAGTTTTATTGAATTAAGATTGCTAGAGCATGAAATTCGAGTTTTAAAATCTCAAATGCCAAAAATAGTAATGGATATAAATATTGTAGACTCAAGAGTGGAGAAAACTTCTTCATTTCTCGTTGTATTTAGTTTATATAATTACAGCATCTCGGAGCCAATGTATTACCGATCAATGGCTGACACTATAATTACAAAAAAGTTAATGACTAGTAAAGTTTTTTCTAATCAGATCATGGGACAAACATCTTCGAATAATTTATATAGAGATGTAGAAAAATCAATAAATAAACTAGTCTCTATTTTCTTGGATCAGTGGTACAGAGACAACCCATTTAAGCAATTTTAAGTAATTTTCTTTTTTAATGTCTTTCTTTGAGATTCTATCAGACTGATGTAAGTTTTCGGGAAGGTCAAAAATCAAACCTTCTACAAAAAAGTGTCAATGATCCGAGGCTTAATAATAATGAATCTTGTTGGCCTTTGCTTCGCAGCAGAAGTCACGAAAACTGTTTCCTTAACTACAGGTAAAAATTTAGCTGTTCTTAGGTTCGAAGGGTGGGGTATATCTGATCCTCTTACTGACTTTTTAACAGAGGAGTTTCGATCAACAATCAGAGAATTAGAAATATTTCAAGTCCAAGATCGTGGAATAACCAATGAGATCAATATCTTTTATCCTCGTAAAAAAGATTATTGGGCCTGCTGGAGTCAAGAGTGTGTTCTTGATCTTGGTCGAAGATTAAATGTTAATTATATCATTGCTGGAAATATCCAAAAAAAAGATGGAGACGAATTTCTAATAAATGGAAGATTGTTCTCAGTTGATATGGAAACAATGCTAAATGAATTTGCTATGAATAGTAGTGGTATCACAGATAGCCTTTTATTGGAAATGAAGAAAATGGCTTATAATGTTAGCGGGCTGCCTATACCAGATACTCTTTCAGTAGGTTCGGATACAAGTCAGGTTGTAACGACAGGGGATTTAAATCGAAAAAATAGTTGGTCTAAGCTTCCACCAATTCCAAGCAAAATAAAGGCTTTAATGATGTCGACTGTGCTCCCTGGAAGTGGACAGTTATGGGCACAAAAAAAGTATCCAGGCTATGGTTTTATGGGGACAGAAGCGACTTTAGCAACAGCTGCTTTAGTTGCTTATATACAGTACAAGAGATCCTGGGGTGATTTTGAGGATAATTATGATGCCTACCAGGATGGATCAGATCCACATGATTTAATAAGTCTTCGACCACGAGTTATCCAATATGCAGAAGATACTAGAAGATATAATGCTTTTATGCGAAATATTCGAAGTGTTGGAGCATCGATCTGGATAGTCAATATGGTCCATGCTTATTTAGCCGCACCCAATGATGATTTCTTTGATGGTGAATATTTTTTTGATTTAGAGTATAGGCCTGATGTTAATCAATTTCAATTTAAGTTTAACTTTTAGGCTCTTGATGTTCAAACGATTTATTTTTTTATTTTGTTTCTGGTCGTTCTCATGCCAGGAAGCAGAATATAACCTTGACAATCCATTCGATCCTGCAAATATGGATCTAGTGCCTCCAGCACTATTTTTTCATCCCCCGAAGATTAATACCAGTCTTGGGCAAGTAGTCTCAGTCGAATTATATGGTCTTGAACTTGACTCTGCAGCTGCAGCTCATCTAAAAGTAAAATATGACTGGGGTCGATTAAAATATGAATATATCACTCCCAATGAGTTTTTTACAGGAATTAATAACCCCGTTGAGATTATTATCCAAGAGGAGGGCTTATTAGATATCTATATATATTATTTACCAGATATGCAATCAAGTCAGAATGAAGGGGGGACATGGTCACTAGCCTCTATTTATTTTACAGCTATTGCGATAGGTGAATCTGACCTTGAATATGACCCTGTAATTACAATATTGAGAGACTCTAATAATGATCCAGTTTTAATTAATGAGTTTGGCATGGGTAAAATAAACATTGATTAATTTTTTAATATTTGGCCTCTATTTATTTACTGCAATTAATGCACAGCAGAATAATAGTTATAACTTTGATTCAAATGGTATAAATGAGGATTATGTTCAAGTTGTTTCAGATCCACAAAATCAAGTTACTTCAGGTATTACTCTAGAAGCATGGGTTCATCCTAATGCTGAACCTGTACTTGATGATATGAGTAGTATTTTTTCTTATTTAACCTTCACTTCACCAACAGAAGAATCAGGATATGGATTTTTCTACAAGTCTGGTAAATGGCGTTTTGTTGTCGTAGCAGAGAATGATGAAGATGTCCTTTCTCAAATAGACTCTTGGCCAGGAATTGAAATTGAAGCAGGAACGTGGACTCATATTGCAGGCACTTATGATGGTGCAATTGCAAGAATTTTTAAAAATGGTGTTGAAGAGTCAAGCTATAACACTCCTGGAGGAGCAATTGTCTGGGACAATATAAACTCAGATCTATTTATCGGAAAATATATTGATGACAATACCTCTTTTCATGGTTTTATTGATGAGGTTCGAATTTGGGAAATTGCAAGACTCGGATCAGAAATACAAAACTCAATGAATGCAGTTATCAGTTCAGACCAGTCAGGCTTAATTGGGTATTGGAATTTTAATGATAACCAATCATTCACTGTTTCTAGTCAAGTTGATGGCGGTACCGCAGGGTTATTAAATAATAATGGAAATGGAGGTTGGGCTACGGATGTATTTGCTGGCGGCAGTGATGATTGTTTTGATTTAGAAATAACTGAAGCAGATTTTCCTTTTAGTCATTTGGCCGATCTTACAATGGAAGATAGTGATTGGAATCAAAGCACCTTTCCTTATCCTGGAGGAGGATCCCACCCAAATAATGCAAATGGAGCTGATTTTACTTACAAGCTAACTTTGTCGGAACCAGCGGTTATTTATGTTACTACTTGCGATCAATTAACTAATATTGATGTTCAGATTGGAATTTATACAGAAGATTGTGACTCTTCATCCTGGATATTTTTTCAAGATGACTCGAACTCACCTATTTATTATCCAGATGGAACAAATGAGTTATTCTCATTTGAATGTATTTCTGGATATGTAACCCAACCATATTTTGCAAATATGCTACCAAAGATTGAGTGGGATGCAGGGGTTTATTACATTGTGGTGGATGATCGTGGTGGTACGCCTGGAACTGGTAGTGTTAAAACTTGGATGGGGTATTCACTGATTGTTGATTCTACTACAACATCTGATGACTATAGCGAGATAAATTATCATTTCAGTGAAGGAGTCTACGGGGGAGACTATGCAGATGTATATAATGCTGGTGGTATTGCACTTGATCCGGAAGACTATAGCTTAGAAATAAATTCAAATGGTGGTACTGCTGATCAAGCGGATATTACATCCCTATCTAATTTAGCGGGAGGTTTGCTAGCTCCCGGAGAAGAGAATATTAAAATAAATATTAACTATCCAGATACACCCAGTGGATCAGAAGTAGTAACAGTCGGTCCAGCATCTGTTTCATCCATATTTAATAGTGTCGGTATACCTTTATTGGATGTAAATGGAATATCCATTGAGTTGATTGATGCCTTAAGTCCTACCATAAATTCAAGTTTCCCAGAAGATGATCAAGAAGGTATAGAACAGAATTCGAGTTTAACGATTACATTTACAGAAGTAGTTAGAGCTTCTGATAATAATAATATTACGGATGCTAATGCCTCTTCTTGTTTTATATTAAAAAATATGATTACGGATGATGTATTACCTTTTGCCATTACAACATCAGACAATATCACTTATACCCTTAACCCAAATGATAATTTCCCCGAATATACTTTTATTAGTTTAGAAGTTTTATCGGTGATTGAGGATTTAAATGATAACTCTTTTGTTAGTAATACGATCCAATTTAGGACAGAAGATCTCTCTCCTCCTTTATTTGTGAATGAGAGTGCTATCGCATTAACTAATGATTATGTAACTATTACATTTAGTGAAAGTGTCTATTCAACGGATTCTGGATCAGGAGCTTTAGAACTTTTAGATTTAAGTTCATCTTTCAGTTCGAATGGAGGTGATTGCTCGAATGTTAGTTTAAATGGATTGTCTAATCCTCAAGGTAATGCTTTAATCGGTGGAGAGACAACTATTAGAGTTCTAATAGTACCTGAATCAGCACCAAGTGGATTAGAAACTCTTAGCTTTTCTAGAGCGAATGATAATTCAATATTTGATTTAGCCGGAAATCCAATGCTTTCAGGGTCCTCTCCAAATGTTACGCTTAACGTATCTGCGAAAATTAACCAAATTAGCTTAGCTGATAGTAATGAATATGCAGATATTGAATTTTCGGTAGGTGTTTATGGTAACTCGGATTTATCTATCCCTTTAAACATGTCTTCTTTAGGTTTTGATTTTATTCAAAATGAATTGGACGGGGGAAATACCTCTAATATTTCTATTACATCCTTGAAAAATATAAATAATCAAAATTTAACGGGTGGTGAGAGTATTATAAGGGTTTATTTAACACTAGATAGTCTACCATCTGGGGATGAAGAAATTATTTTTTATCCGAATAGTAATAATAGTATATACAGCTTGACAGGGGTACCAATGCCTAGCGGTGAGCGAGACACGACATTGCTTAATGACCAGCTACCAATTACAAGTTCTACAAGTATTGATGATGGCGAAATAAATGTGAATCAAGGAGATCCTCTTATTATAGAGTTTGATGATGTTGTTTATGTACCCGGACCACCCTCCCGGCCTGCGACAAAAGAGGATTTAGATCAACTAATTACCTTGCGCTATGGCGATGATAACGGTTTTGATATTCCATTTTTTTCTGTTTTAGATACAATAAATAATACATACACTATTTACCCTTTAGAGTCTTACCCAAGTGAAGAAACTATTTTTTATTCGTTCAATGGTGAATTAGAAGATGCTTCTGGAAATGAAGTAGATTTAAACTTTAATGCCGTTTTCACAATTCAAGATTATATCCCACCTCAAATAAACTCATCATCATTAGCATTGGATGATTCATATATAGATCTTTTTTTTGATGATAATCTATATGGAGATATCAACTCTACAGTCTCGATAGAAATACAAGACTTTATAATTTCACTTATTCCAAATGACAGTGATGTTGATACAGTTATTATTACCAGTATTACGAGAACGGATAGTAACTTTTTAATTGGTGGTGAAGATAGTATCCGTCTAAATCTAGAGTATAATGCATCTCCAACAGGTAACGAGATTATTGCGGTCTCATTGAGCGGAATTGCGTCGATGTATGATGAATCCGGAAACCAAATGGAAATTAATACTAGTCTCGCTGACGGAGTGAGCCTTTATGATATTTTACCTCCTAGTATTATAAATGTTTCGTCTTCGATTGATTCTTTTTTAGTTTTAATGAGGACAAGGCCTATTCTCTTTAGTTTTAATGAAAAAATTACAAATCTTGATTTCAGTGTTACAGCTAAACATGCTCAGGAGGTTTTTTTTGACTCAACAAAAACGGACTCCTCTATTGAGATTATATTAAAGCCACCATTCGCAAGCTTTGATTCAATCACTGTTTATTTTGATACAATCCAAGACATAAGTCAGCTAACTACTGTAGATATTTCTTTTACTTATTTAACTCCAATGCTTGGAGATTATGACTTAGATACATCTTTAAATTACAATGATCTGTGGGGCTTTATCCAGAACTGGGAAGACAATAACCTTAATTATGAACTAGCTCCGGTGACAGGGGATGCGCCTTATTTCTTTTCTTATCCAGATAGTAAATTTGATATTGAAGATGGTATGGCATTTATGAGAATGTGGTCCTGGTATCAAAATACATACGGAGAAATCATTGAAGGTATTGAAGAAGTAGGAGCTCCTTTACAATTAATATCAAACGGAGATGAATTATTAATATTAATCGAAAAACAAATTTCTGCAGGGCAAATTCAGTTTAGCTATGGAAAGACTGAAGCCCCTCCAGTTTCTTTTTTAAAAAGAGAAACAAAAGAAAAAGAATTATTTCTAAATATGCATTCTAACCTCAAAGGTTTTTCAACCTTAGATTTTGCAAGATTAGGAAAAAATCAAATAGATACTATTCGGGTTAGCTATCATAAAAATGAACAAATCCAGCTCTCTTATAGTTTTTTAGACTATAATAGAGTTGCAACACAAAAAGGAACTATTCAATTAAACTCACCTTCATTACCAACAGAATTTTCATTGTACCCAGCTTTCCCGAACCCTTTTAATCCTATTACCACCATACGTTTTGATATACCCCAAACTGAATCTTCAAAATTTATAACAATAGCAATTTATGATTTACAGGGACGTCAGGTAGAAACACTTATAAATGGTTACATGTACCCAGGTGAGCATAATATTCAATGGCAAGCGAATCAGTTTTCATCAGGAATATATTTTATTTATTTCTCCTATGATAATAATATTGATACGCAAAAACTCATTTTGTTAAAATAATCTTTTAGATGAACTTAGCAATTGATATTGTACCATTAACAATAACCTGGTGGTTCGGAATATTAATACCTTTTTGTATTGGTCTTCTGATTATTCAACTTGCAATTCGTATCCCTCCGGAGAAGAGGAGGTTATTGTCAATAAGTCTAGGTATTATTATGATTAGTCGAGAGCTCTGGAAAAGTTGGTATATTTTTCAAATTGAAGCTTGGGAAATAGAGACTTCTCTACCACTACATCTATGTGGTCTAGCAGCGATTTTATCTGGATTGATGCTTTTTAAAACACACCAAAAAGGTTTTGAGTTTTTAGCTCTCATAGGACTACCTGGAGCAATCCACGCATTATTAACCCCCCAATTAAACCATGGTGGTGAATTACCACAAGTGATTGAATACTACATAGGTCATGGAGGAATTATTCTAGTACCAGTTTATCTAGCTGTAGTTGATGGGTATAGAATTGAAAAATTTGCTTGGCGTGGAGTTTTTATTTATTGCCAATTATTATTAATTTTTATTGGATCATTAAATTTTTTATTGGGTTCAAACTACATGTTCCTATGCTCTAAGCCAATTGTCAATAGCCCTATGATTATTGGATCTTGGCCTTGGTATATACTTGGTTTTGAAATTCTTGGATTAGGGCATATTCTACTCTTTTATTTGATTTTTAGAAGAATGAAACCATTACCTTATTAATATCTCTAACATAACTGGTGAAAATAATAAATGAATGTAGATAAATATGATTTTTTGTTAAATAAAGAGATTACATATTTGAATCATGGATCTTTTGGAGCATGTCCTAAACCAGTATTTAAAAAGTATCAAGAGTGGCAATTAAAGCTAGAGAGACAGCCCGTAAAGTTTTTGACGAATGAGCTTTATCAAGGATTAAAAGAATCAAGAATCTCTCTAGCCAACTTAGTTGGTTGCGAACAAGATGAAATTATCTTTTTCCAAAATCCTACGACTGCAGTAACAAATATTATTCATAATTTAAAATTAAAAGCAGGTGATGAAGTCTTAATGACAAACCATGAATATGGAGCTTTAATTAGAGCATGGTCAGAATGGGCAAAAATAAAAGATGTAAAGATTATTCAACAAGAGATCCCAATACCATTAGAAACCGAAGATGCTTTTGTAGAACAATTTTTAAAAGGTGTATCTCAAAAAACAAAAGTTATTTTCATCTCACAAATTACAAGTCAAACGGGATTAATCTTTCCGATAGAAAAAATTATAAAGTATGCAAAAGAAAAAAATATTATTACAATCGTCGATGGTGCTCATGTTCCAGGTCATATTGAACTAGATATACAGAAACTAGGTTGCGACTTTTATACTGGTGCTATTCATAAATGGCTTTGCGGTCCCAAAGGATCTTCTTTTTTATTTGTTAAAAGAGAACAACAAGAAACAATGAAGCCTGTTGTTTTTAGTTGGGGAAAAGATGGCGATGACCCAGAACCATCTAACTTTTTACAAGATTTTCAATGGCAGGGGACAAGGGATATGTCTGCATTTTTATCTATTCCATTCGCGATAGATTTTTTTAAAAAGAATATTTACCCGAGTCAAAAAACGTGTCGTGAGTTAAATATCTATGCATATAAAAATTTAAATGAATTCTTTACTACAAGACCATTATCTATAGGATCTTCATGGATAGGGCAAATGGTTGCACACCCTCTACCTGAACATACCCCACTAAACTTTAAGTCAGTTTTATTAGAAAAACATAGTATAGAAGTACCTATCTTTACATGGAATAATCAAACTCTGATTAGGGTCTCTACCCAGGTCTATAACGACAAAAATGATATAGATTATCTAATGAGTGTATTGAAAACTATTAATTAAATTTGACTTAATATTTTTATTAAACTTTGAAATCTTTACTCATATTACAACTTTTTATTTCGATAAGCTTTTCTCAAAGAATACAGCTTTTTACGAAGACAGATGACATTTTTACCTCTGCAAATCGCTTTTCATTAAAAAATAGAAAAGTCGTTTTCTGGGAAGATAATCTTGTTCTGATGACCGTACCAGTTAAGAACCTTGTCGAAGTACGTTATTCCGAAAAATCTCATTCATATATCGGAACTCCGTGCATTTATTTGGGCTCTATTACGCTTGCAGCGACGGCAGCTCTAGCAGTTGCAGGGCATTTGGAGACTGCGAATCTTTCGGACCAAGAATTACTACTCGGAGTAGGTGGCGGAGTTGCAACGTATTACTTTGGTAAACTCTTAAAGCTATTGGGTGGAAGATTTGGGAATGATATCGTTTATGAAAATTTTGATCGATTAGATCGTTCAACAAAAAACCTTATTTTAGAGTCGATTAGTTTAGACATGCAAAAAAAAGAAAAGCAAAGCCAGTTTATGTATGGACCAGAAGGAAAGAAAAAAGAGCTTAAACTATCTTGGGAAGGAAAAAAGCCATGGAAGAAAAAATATAAGCCAAAAAGAAAAATAATTCGGTTCTCATTTTTTTAAATTATTCTTATGCAATGTATTTTATCTGCTTTAAAGGCAGAGTCCGATCCCTTAATAAACTTTTTCAAGTTAAAAAAAGATGACTCATATTCTTTTCCTTTTTATAAAAAAAATGACTTATGCCTTATTGGAATTGGAGTAGGGAAAAATAAAATTGAAAAAAGAATTTTTACTTTTTTAAATGATTATAACAGCAGAAGTCTTCAATTTATTAATATTGGAATTGCTGGTGGTAAAATAAATAATTCAGAAAAAGGGGAAATTTATTTGATCAATAAAATCAAAGATGAGAATTCAAACGAAAATTATTTCCCTGATTTAATTGTTAACTCTAATCTTCTAGAACATTCAACAATAACTGTAGATAAAGCTATTGTTGATGGAGGTGGTGATTACAATTGCCTTGTAGATATGGAAGCCTCAGAAATCTACAAAGTTTGTTTAAAAAGGGTACTAGTTCATCAGATATCTTTTCTTAAAATAGTTTCTGACTATATGGATGAGGATGTTACAAGTATAAGTAAAAAAAAGATTAATTCTTTGATTAATGAAAAGCTACCTGAAATTGATACTTTTCTAAAAAAATACAAAAATTTACAAGAATTTAAATCTTCAATTTTAGGGAATGTTGATTTAGTTTGGATAAGTAGAGCTCGTTCTGAACTCAATTTAACAGAAACTCAATACCACCAGCTTCTTTCTTTTTCAAGAGGATATCGACTGAAAAATCCAAATAAAAAATTTGAAGATAATATGATACTAAAAGTTTATTCAAAAACTGAACGGAATAAAAACTTTAAGAATATTTGTGAAATACTTTCAGCCTAATTTTTCACATATTTATGTAGAAAGAGGAGCTCTCGACTACCCATTGTCGCAGATTGCACTCAAAAAGTTCTCAAAATCAAAAGTTATTGAGGTTGATCATTATAAAGATATTTTTAATAGGACCGGGCAAGATTTTCAGGTTCAAAAAAAATCTATGAAACTGATTCTGGCAAAAAAAACAGAACCCTTTTTATATCCGGCTTCAGAAATGGTACAAGAGTTTGGGACCCCAAATGTTTATTATAACACTCCAATTCTAAATTGTTTATATAATTGTGATTATTGCTTTTTACAAGGAATGTATAGCTCCGGGAATATGGTTGTATTTGTTAATGAATCTGATTTCATGGATGCAATTAAGATAAAAATGGCATCTTTAAACCTCACATTAGATCCTATGGTTGTATCTATATCCTATAATACTGATATCATGGCCATGGAAAATATAATTCCAATGGCATCTCGTTGGATTGATTTTGTAAAAACCCAAAAAAAATTACTCATTGAAATACGAACAAAAAGTGCTCTTTTTTCGTTGATAAAAAAAATGATTCCTCACGAAAATGTACTGCTTAGTTGGACACTCTCTCCAGAAAAAATTGCAGAAGAATTTGAATCCACGGCACCTCCCTTTAACAGTCGGCTTAAATCAGCAAAGGAAGCAGTGGAGGCTGGATGGGCTGTAAGATTATGTTTTGACCCCATTATTTTATTTGATGGTTGGTTTGAGATTTATAGCCAATTTTTACATGAAGTCTTTCGAGAAATAAATCCTTCTAAAGTTCGCGATGTAACGTTGGGTGTTTTTAGAATGAATAAAGATTTTTACAAAAGAATTAAAAAAAGAGAACCCACTTCAACATTATTTTATGATAATTATGAAATAAAAGATGGGGTGGTTTCTATTGGTAAAAAAGAGAGAACAGAATCTTTAGAAAAGCTAGAAGAGTTATTGTCTGAATATCTACCAAAAAGTAAAATTTTAATTTGGAAGTAGTATATTTTCATGCTTGTGTAGAGTACTGTTCTATTTTTTTCGTTATTTTTAATGAACTCTAATTATTCAAAATTTTAGAATTTAAAAAATGGTTAAGTAAATGAATTATAAACTAATCCTATTCATCATAGCAGTTGTTTTTATTATTGGCTCACTTATTCTAGCATTATGGTATCGTATGTATGAAGATGAAAATGGTTAATCTCCTCATTAAAAAATAATATGCTACTTCCTTTAAGAATTCATGATAGAAAAGATTCCCATGTATAAAAAGATTCTTTTTATAGCAGGTCTTTCTTTCTTATTCGCTTTTGAACAAGAGTCGATACCAGTTCAAAAATCTTTTATTACTTTTGTTGGTGTAAAGTTCAACTTAGTCCAAAATGGTAATGCGCCTAAACGATATCTTTGGATCCACGGTGATGAAAAAACGGCTAAGATGGCTCTTGAAAACCATATCAAAAACTATCAAGGGACAGCTTTTTTCATACAGAATGAAGAAAGAGAAATCCCATTTGAAAATACAATTATTGATCCCAATCGGGTCTTCTCTAGAAATGGAGCTTATTATGCGTTAAGAAAGTTCCAGCCTGGTTGGCCTCCTGGATCTTTAAAAAAAGCGTTAGATCAAATTGATAAAGATAGGAAAATATTTTTAAATATTTTAATGCCATCTAAAGATGGTCTTTTAATAGCTGTGCATAATAATTTCAGAGGCTATAATGTTAGAGATGAAGAGCCAAAGAGTCAGCGTACTTCGATTAAAAAAGAACAAAACCCAAGAGACTTTATTCTTTGTACAAATGAAGATGATTTTGAAAAACTCTCATTAGGTCCTTTCAATGTTGTACTGCAGAATGAGTTACCATTGAGCGATGATGGAAGTCTGTCCTGGGAAGCATTGCGGCGAAATGTGCGATACCTCAATGTAGAGACAAGGTTAGGGTATTTATCTCAACAGAAAAAAATGTTAAAATTTATTGAAAAAGCACTGGAATAAATAATGGCAAACATCTTTAATCGAATACTAAAATGGACGCCCTTAGTTTTATTTATATTGCTCCTTATGGTGGATCGAGATAATCTATTCCACGTCGTAGGTTATATAATATTTCTTTTTTCATATACCACTGTTATTATACTTAGAGTTTTATATGCAAAAAAAGAATGGCATAAAGATTTTAATAGTGATGAATTAGATAAAAATAGTTCTATAAAAAAAATGAGTGACCTTCAAAATAAAATAAAAGACTAATAGCATTTAAGTATTTAACTAAGCATTATATTAGTCAAATCGGAGTTAAAATGAAGAAACTAGATCTAAGAAGCCTTCTTATTGGGGTTTTAGGAGCAACACTTATGTTTGTTTTACTAGGCGCGGATAAACCAGAGATTCATGAGGGTAACCTTGGAGATATTATTGTTAATTCTATTACCATACGCGATGATGGTCATGGCGGGTTTATTACGGCTTATAACCAAGACCAAAAGAGAACGCTCTATTTGGGGACGGGAAAAGAAGAAAATGGGTATGTCCAAACATATAATAAATATGAACAAGCAACTGCATATATTGGATCGAATAGAGATATGGATGGTATTATCGTATTAAATGATAGATATGGATCGTTGGGCTTTAGCCAGTCCGGAAAAGAATGAATATTGGAATCATTTTTGTTCTTCTCCTCCTTTTTGCCTTTCTAAAAAATAGAGATAGGTTTGAAAGATACCGTGATGAAGACCTTTAAAAGTGCAAGAAATTATTAATATACATGCAAAAATATTTAATGTAATTTTAGACCTTAATTAATATAAAAATAAAAATCAATATATATGAAAAAAGTTAATATTGCTCTATTTGGTTTTGGAAGAATTGGTCGGAATATTTTCCGTCTCGGATATGATAATCCAAAATATAATTTTGTCGCGATAAGCGACTTTGGGTCTCTTGAAGCTCTCCATTATTTACTCGTCAGAGATTCAATCCATGGTAAAATGAAGGATGAGGTTACCATAGATGGTAACTATCTAAAGGTTAAAGATCAAAAAGTACGGGTAATAAGTGGTGGGCAACCAGGTACAATACCGTGGGATATTTATGACGCAGATATTGTAATTGATGCAACAGGTCGTTTCTTAAAGAAAGAAGATCTTGCACTACATCTTAAATCTGGTGCAAAAAAAGTTTTTACGACTAGAAATCCAGAAGAAACTATAGATAGATATGTGATACCAGGGATTAATGACTCGAGTATTAAACTTTCCGATAAAATTATTTCTACGACCTCGTCCACGACTCAAGTACTTGCGTTAATGGTTAAAATGCTGGATGAATGTTTTGGACTAGAGAGAGCCATGATGACAACAGTACATGCGTACACGGCAGATCAACCACTTGCTGATGCAGCAGGTATTGATTTGAGAAGGAGTCGTTCTGCTGTTGAAAATATTATTCCTAATTCTACACTTGCACCTTCTATTGTTGAAGAAATTATGCCGAAGTTTAAAGGGAAATTAGATGGTATTGCTTTTAATGTACCCGTGCCTAATGGTTCTTGTGTTGACCTTACAACAGAGCTAAAAAATATTCCAACCGTTGAAGAAGCCAATCAAGCGATTAAAGAGTATTCTGAAAAATCTTTAAGAGGTATAGTTGGATACACAGATGATCCAATTGTCTCCAGTGATGTTCGTGGCCGTGAAGAAACAATGGTCTTCGATGAGAAGGCAACGATGATAACAAAAGATGCTCTTCTAAAAACACTCTGTTGGTATGATAACGGATGGGGCTTTTCTAAAAGAATTTTAGATGTAATTAATGCTTATGTAGAATTGGAGAAAAAATCGTGAAAGTAGCAATTAATGGTTTCGGACGTATTGGCCGTTCGGTTTTTCGTATTTTAAACTCAAAGCCTGGTGTAGATGTTGTTGCAATTAATGATATCTTTGATAAAGGAGCATTAACATACCTTCTAAAATATGATACTGTTATGGGACGGTTTCCTGAAGCAGTAACTCTAGAAGGTGATATTCTGAAGACAGAGAGTCAGCAAGTTAAACTTATTGCTGAAAGAGATCCTGAGGCTTTACCTTGGGGTGAATTAGGAGTTGATATTGTTATTGAATCAACGGGTATTTTTCGTCTAAAATCACAATTAGAAAGTCATTTAAAAGCCGGTGCAAAGAGGGTTATACTTACGGTACCAGCAAAAGATGAAATTGATTATACTGTTGTTTTAGGTGTGAATGATGATGGATTAAAGCCTGAGCATAAAATTGTTTCAAATGCATCTTGTACGACGAATTGTCTTGCTCCTATGGCTAAAGTCTTAAATGATGAGTTTGGTATTGAGCTTGGAGTGATCAATACAATTCATGCTTACACTAATGACCAACGCCTTGCAGATGTTCCCCATTCTGATTGGAGACGAAGTCGTGCTGCCGCTGAAAATGTGATTCCCACAACTACAGGTGCAGCAAAAGCTGTTGGTAAAGTTTTACCTGAGCTTGAAGGAAAACTTGATGGTATTGCGATGAGAGTTCCTGTGCCAGATGGATCAGTTGTTGACTTTAATATTCGTCTAGAAAAAGATGTTACGGTTGATCAAATAAATGAAGTAGTGAGAAATGCTTCAGAATCGGGTCCTTTAAAAAATGTCCTAGAATACTCAACGCTTCCAGTTGTTTCAACAGATATTATTGGTAATCCACATTCATCTATTTTTGATGCTCCATTTACAAGGGTGATCGGTGGTAATTACGTAAAAACTTTAAACTGGTATGATAATGAATGGGGATACTCTAATAGAGTCGCAGATTTGCTAAGTGTTCTACACAATCTAGACTAGATCTTCAATTCTGGTAGATCTTTAAAGTCTTTTAGTACTTGAGGGTCTTTAATTGCTTCAATATTTACAATAGGTTCATTTTCAATAATCTGTTTTACGGCTAGTTCAACTTTTTTACCGTTTATAGTATATGGTATAGCTGATACTTGCAATATAATATCCGGCTTATGTCTACGAGAACACTGTGTTATAATTGTAGATTGAATCTCGTCTCTTTGTTGATCTTTTAAAACTATTCCTTTTTTCATTTGTATAAATAAAACGATCCGTTGATCTGAATTCCATCGTTGGCCAATAACAATACTATCTTTAATGTAGTTCAAAGAGGATAGTACTCTGTAGATTTCAGCAGTACCAATTCGGACACCTCCAGGGTTAAGAGTTGTATCGCTTCTTCCATAAATTTTTAACCCTCCATGCTCTGAAATAGAAATAAGATCTCCATGACACCAAATATTTGAAAAGATTTGAAAGTAGGCTTTTTTATATTTTGAACCATTGGGGTCATTCCAAAAATATATGGGCATAGAAGGGAATGCCTTTATGCAAACAAGTTCACCTTTCTCTTCGAGAACACTCTGCCCATCAGTATTATAAGCTTTCACATCCATACCTAGTCCACGGCATTGTAACTCTCCGCGTATAACCGGTAGTATGGGGCTTGAAAGAGCGAAACAGGATATAATGTCTGTTCCACCAGAAATAGATCCTAGAAGTACATCTTCTTTTATCTCATCATAAACATAGTCAAAGCATTCTTCAATTAATGGTGATCCAGTAGATAGAATTGTTCGCAATGAATGAAGAGAAGCGATGTCTTTTGGCTTTAGTCCAAAATCTTTACAGGATTCAATGAATTTAGCACTCGTACCAAAGATAGAGATTTCAAGCTCATCTATCATATTCCACATTATCTTCTTGTTTGGATAAAAAGGAGATCCTTCATACAAAACAATACTAGACCCAATAGCTAAACTAGAAACAAGCCAGTTCCACATCATCCATCCACATGTTGTGAAGTAAAAAATGCGGTCTTCTCTATGTAAATCACAATGAAAATAGAGCTCTTTTAGGTGTTGAATTAATGTTCCTCCAGCAGAATGAACAATGGATTTTGGAAGACCTGTTGTACCCGATGAATAAAGAATGTAAAGAGGGTAGTTAAATGGTAGTTGTTCAAATATAAGTTGCTCTGGGTGTTTATTTATAAAATAATTATAGTTAATAGAGTCTTTTATTACATAAGTATTTTCGCTTTTTTGATAATGGTTTATAATAACTACCTTCTTTAAACTAGTCAGTTTTTTGGCTATCTTATCCAGCTTTTCTAGCGTATCATGAAATTTACCATTATAAGAGTATCCATTTGTAGCAAAAATAAGTTTTGGTTTAATTTGAGTAAAACGATCCAAGGTACCTTTTACACCAAAGTCAGGAGATGTAGAACTCCAAATTGCGCCAATAGAAGATGTTGCTAACATGGCAATGATCGCCTCTGGAATATTTGGGATGTAACCAACCACACGGTCACCTTTTACAATTCCTATTTTTCTCATTGAAGATGCTAGTGATTCAACTTGTCCATATAATTCTTTGTAGGAAAGTGTTACCGTTTGTTTATTCTCACCTTTAAAAAAAATTGCAGCTCTATCGTCTTTATACTTTAGTAAATTCTCAGCAAAGTTTAAACGTGCACCAGGAAACCACTCTGCTCCAGGCATTTTTGTTATATCATCCACGATAGAATTAAAAGGCTTGGAGTATATGATATCAGTATATTGCCAGACTACTTCCCAAAATTTTTCTGGATTTGATACCGACCAATTATATAATTGGTTATACTCTATAATATTTATATTATTTTCGACATTTATTTTTTCCATCAGGCTTTTGACGTGAGTTTTTTTTGATTTAGATGGTTGCCAAAGAATATTTTTCATGTATTATTTTTATTTAATTACAAAAAAGATCATTTAGTGATGATATTAAGATTAACTATTTATAATTTTAGGACTAATTTTTAAACAATCTAGTTATAATATATGAAAATTGCTTTTTTAACAGCAGGCGGTATTGCTCCTTGTTTATCCTCTTCCATCGGAGCACTTATCGAAAAATATAATGAAATCGCTCCTGATGCGGAACTCATTGGTTATCTAAATGGGTATCAAGGTCTTTTACTTGGTCGCTTTATTCAATTCCCAGACTCCGTAAAAAGAAACTTTAACCAATTGCATGATTTTGGAGGATCTCCGATCGGTAATAGTAGGGTTAAGCTTACCAATGTTGATGACTGTATAAAGCGAGGTTTCGTCAAACAAGGTGAAGAACCTTTAAAAGTTGCAGCCGATCAACTAACAAAAGATGGTGTTAATATTCTTCACACAATCGGTGGCGATGATACCAATACAATGGCTGCTCAGTTATCTTTTTATTTAAAAAAGCATGGGTATGATTTGACTGTTGTTGGAATGCCCAAAACTGTTGATAATGATGTTTTCCCAGTTACTCAGACCCTTGGGGCATGGACTGCAGCTGAACAAGGTGCTATTTTTTTTGAAAATATTGTTAACGAGAATACAACAAGTACCAGACAACTAATTATTCATGAAGTTATGGGTCGACATTGTGGTTGGCTCACAGCGCAAACCGCTTTTGATTACAGAAGTCGAATGAAAAAAAGAGCTTTTTTACCCGAATTATTGGTTGAACAAAAGAAATGGGACGTTGACGCTATTTATATTCCAGAACAAGATTTTGATTTTAAGTCTGAAGTTCATCGCTTAAAAAAAGTCATGGATAAAAAAGATGGTGTCAATATTTTCCTGAGTGAAGGTGCTGGACAAGAAGCCATTATTAGAGAACTTGAATCAAAAGGTGAAACGGTTCCCCGTGATGCCTTTGGTCATGTACGATTGGATGAAATTAATCCAGGAAAGTGGTTCGCAGAGCAATTTGCAAAAGAGCTAGGTGCAGAGAAAACACTCGTTCAAAAAAGTGGTTATTTTGCACGATCAGCGAAAGCGAATTCAAAAGATTTAGACCTAATAAAAAAATCTGCTTTTTTTGGAGCCGAGCAAGCTCTCCAAGGTAAAAGTGGCTTAGCTGGATTAGATGATGGTCAAGATAGCAAACTCAGACTTATAGAATTTAAAAAGATTAAAGGCGGGAAGCCTTTTGATGTATCGGTGGATTGGTATCAATCCATATTAAAAGAAATTGGACAATCATAATTATAAAAGGAGCACTATGTCGCATTCATTAAAACCAGGTGTAGTAACTGGAGAGGATTACCAAACATTATTGAAAGCAGCAAAAGAGGGTGGTTATGCATTACCTGCTGTCAACGCTGTAGGAACAAATTCTGTTAACGCTGTCATGGAAGCAGCAGCAAAAAATAAATCTGATGTTATCGTTCAGTTCTCCAATAGCGGTGGCCAGTTCTTTGCTGGAAAAAGTTTATCCAATGAATTTGAAGCTAAAGTTCTCGGTAGTGTGTCTGCAGCTCAGCACGTACATCTTCTTGCCGAAAAATATGGTATCTGTGTTGTTTTACATACAGACCATGCAAATAAGGGTTTGATACCATGGGTAGAGGCTCTTGTTGGACATAGTGAAAAACATTTTGAAAAAACAGGGTCACCCTTATTTTCTTCTCACATGTTAGACCTTTCAGCTGAAGACATTGATTTTAATCTTTCTGAGTGTGAGCGTTTGTTGAAAAGAATGGCCCCTATTGGTCTTAGCCTTGAAATTGAATTAGGTGTGACTGGTGGGGAGGAAGATGGCGTTGGATCTGACGATGATATTGGTGCCGATAACCCATTGTTGTATACGCAACCAGAAGATTGCCTGAGGGCATACCAATTACTTTCACCTATTGGACATTTTAGCTTAGCTGCATCATTCGGTAATGTGCATGGAGTCTACAAACCTGGAAACGTAAAGCTTCGTCCTGAAATTCTGAAAAATTCTCAAGATTTGGTACAAAAGACATGTACTACAGATGAGAAGCCACTGGATCTAGTTTTCCATGGTGGTTCAGGTTCCGATAAAGCAAAAATTGCAGAGGCTCTAACATACGGTGTGTTTAAAATGAATATTGATACAGATACGCAATTTGCTTACTCCAAAGCAATTGGAAGTTATGTTGAAGAAAACCACAAAGCATTTAAACATCAAATTGACCCAGAAAATGGAACACCTTACAAAAAACAGTATGATCCTAGAAAGTATTTACGAGCAGGAGAGGAATCTATGGTTGAGCGTTTGGATGAAGCTTTCACTGATCTTGGATCCGTTGGAAAAACACTAGCCTCTTAGGTTTTAGTTTATACAATTTATACAGTAGGCTAGATTAAATTTTAGCCTACTGGTGTATATTTATTCTTTTAAGTACTTATTTTTTTCTTTATCCGTTCCACTATAACCTATTATTTCTCTTTCCATTGACTAAAAGGATTTACAGTCAGGTTCATATTATAATAGCGAGGGTCAGGAGTTACCTCTTCTAAAACCCACTCTGGAATATCAAACTGTTCATCTTCTGAATCTAGTTCAATCTCTGCAACCACTAGACCTTCATTTTCTCCATGAAATTCGTCAATCTCCCAGGTATGGCCATGATGTTTCACATAATGCCTTGTTTTAATTATGGAGTCTAGTTCGCAAAAATTTTCCAATAATTCTAAAGCATCGCTTTTTGGGATTTTATATTCAAATTCAGATCGAGAGATCCCGATTTTATTGCCTTTAATGGTTATAAAATAATCATTACCTTTTTCCCTAACACGGATGACTTTTTTTTTATCGCTGACAATGTAACCTTGTTTAATCTTGTGGGAATATTGTACTCGTTCGAAAGGAATGTGTTTAATAAGAAACTTTTTTTCTATTTCAATTGCCATTGATGACCTCTTATGATGATGAAATAATACAGGAATGAACCAATCATTCCAGGATAAAATGGTTCGATCTTTAAAAAAATAAGTCCTTGAGTTTTGGATAATAATAGCCAAAGAAATGATATAAAAAGTGGAATAAGTATCCATTGAATAGAGAGCTTCTCAGGAAGGCTGAAGTCTTTTACAATTAATGAAACGATGAATGGTAGGATTAATGCCGGAATAATGATTGATCCAAGAGTAAATAATAAACCCACAACTGATGGGATCAAATAAGCCAAAGTAAGTGAAATAGTAGATATGAAAATTAATCCTGTTTTAATGAAAGGAATGATGCTCTTTTTATGCTCGGGTTTATGGTTTAAGCGCCATAAAATATCTCGACCAAATGTAATCGCACTTATAAAACTCAGTGAGTCAATTGTGGACATAATTATAGCAAAGATACCTGTCATGAATAAACCAAGAAACCCAACAGGTAAAATATTGATGGCCAATAAAGGATAAGTAAGTAAAGCTTGGTCTGTCTTTAAATAGTTGATCGCATATAAACCACAAAAAAGGGTTAAAGTATCAAAAATAGCCCAAAAACCAATAGCGATTAAAATCCCTTTTTTTGCTATTTCGGGAGTTTTAGCTGCTGCACATCGTTGGAAAAATCCTGGATCAATAAAAGTCCA
Organism: Fidelibacterota bacterium; assembly: GCA_028338895.1. Classification (GTDB taxonomy): domain Bacteria; phylum Fidelibacterota; class Marinisomatia; order Marinisomatales; family UBA1611; genus JAOLAV01. The sequence goes on along the minus strand of JAOLAV010000006.1, from coordinate 23,984 downwards.
AGCAGCAATAAAAAACCAAACGAGAACATATTGAACTGTATTCCCTCCCAATGGATCTGTGAAATTCTTAGGTAAGTTTTCAATAATCTGTAAAGGGCTACCAATTTTTTCCCATAAGAAACCAAAAAGAATAAAAAAACTTAAAAACATACAGATAAATTGAAAAAGATCTGTTCGAACAACTGCTGAAAATCCACCATTCCATAAATAAAATATGCTGAATAGAGTTGCAATAATTAAGGAGGTTCCAAGAGCAATATTAAAAAAATACTGTATGAGTACTCCCATACTAAGTATGTACGGAGCTGGACTTGCTAAGAAAATAATCAGAATAGCTGATATAATTCCAGACTTTTCACCAAAATGTGCGTGAAAATGATCCGGGATAGAAACAAACCCTTTTTTTCGAATGTTCGGAGCAATAAAAAAAGCATAAATCAGAGCAAAGATATAATATGGAAAAGAAAAGATAAACCAAGTTTGAATTCCGTATAAATATGTATTCTCTCCAATACCAAGAATAGCTCCATACCATGTTGTAACTAAGGTGGCAACAAAGCCTATAAGACTTAGCCTCCTTCCAGAAAGGATAAAACTATCCGTTGTTTTAGGATTCGATTTTTGTCGAAAAAAACCAACCCAAAGCAGGAATAAAAAGTAGCCTAGTATGATGCCGGAGTCAATCAAATGCATGTAGCTAAGAGGTGTAGTTTTGGAAGACCCAGACCCATTTAGAGGCTTCTACGCTAAACTGATTACCGATTGCTATATTGCTTAAACCTTGAGTTATATGGTCTAGCTTTTTATCCTTTAAAGCATATTTAAGTCCGTGTGTAGAAAGATTGGTGCCTTTTTCTGATGTGACGATAGATACAGTTTGACCTGGTGTAGACTTAAAAACCATTTTTTCTTTTATGCATATTATTTTTGAGAAATTAGAGTATAGGGTTAGTCTAATATCTTTAGAATATATTTTTAGAGTCTGTAGCGCCAAAAGGTTATGGTCATCACGAAGGCCTGAAAATCCCAAAAGAGATATCTGATCTACATTATTATCTAAACACCATAAGATACTTTTTTCTAAATCAGATGCTGACTCATCTTCTAATCTAATTATTTTACAATCATGTTTTTCGGATACAGAATCAAGATCTCCAAGAATTAAAGTGGGTTCGAAACCAAGAGCTTTTAATTTATCTGCTCCTCCATCTATACAAATGTATGATGATGAACTTTCTAGTATTTCTAGTGCTCTTTTATGTTTAGGAACTTCTCCATTTCCAAATAATATTACTGATTTATTGAGCGCTGGTTTTTGCTTTGACATAATTTAATGGTTAAATAAAAAAAACTTTAGAACGGATACTTTTCTTTAATTGAAACCCTTAAATTTATTATCTTTAATACTATGAATCTCAGAACAATCTCAAATTGGCTTTTTAATCTTGATGCGCGGTATCCTCGCACGATAATAGCTGTTGTTTTTTTTATAACTGTTGTCCTGGGTTGGAAAATCTTCAATCTTGAAATGGACCCGAGTTTCAAGTCCATGCTTCCAAGAAACCATCCGATCGTAGAGACTATGGAAAAAGTAGATGAGCTGTTTTCAGGAAGTGATATAATCATTATTGCCGTAGAGTCGGATAGTCTCTTTAATGAACGTTCCATAGAAAAGTTATCCTCTTTTCAGGACTCTCTCGAATCAATTCCCCTCATTAGCCGAGTCACATCAATCTTTACACAGAAACATATTCTTCCAACAAAAGATGGTTTTAAAATTGAACCTCTTTTAACCTCTGTACCAAATGATTCAACTGAATATATTCTGTTTCTCGAACAATTAAACAGAGCTGGTGTTATTAATAATCTGATCTCCTCAGATTATAAAAAAATGTGTTTTATCGGGCAAATTAATTCATCATTTGAATATGATGAATTTGAATTCCGAAAAAATATTTATGACTTAGTCGATGATTTTAGTGACCCTGAGGATTTCTTTGTTTCAAGTCTTCCTATCACGCAGGCGACAATCATTGATAATATGCAAAGAGATATGAGAGTTTTTACTCCTATTGCAATAGGTCTTGGAATCTTCTTATTGATGCTTTCTTTCAGAAGCTGGACGGGTGTTTTTCTTCCTTTTTTTGTTGTTGTGTGTTCAATCATCTGGACGTTTGGTATTATGGGTTGGCTAAATATGTCCATGGCTTTTATTGGCACACTTATTCCAGTGATGCTCATTGCAATTGCTAATAATTATGGTATCCATATTATATCTCATTATTTTGAATATTCAAAGTCCGATACCTTATCTACTCGAGGTCAAATTTTAAGAAAAACAATACGGAAAGTTGGCGTTCCAATATTACTGGCTGGACTAACAACAATAATCAGTTTTTTAAGTTTATTTACTCATGCATTACCTAGAGCAAGGGAGATGGGCTTATTAATTTCATTTGGTATTCTTGTCTCTTTTGTATTGAGCATTTTTTTAATACCATCTGTACTCGTTTTAGTCTCTAGGCCTCATTATATCATGAAAGATAAAAGTATGACGCTTATTAATAGCTTTCTTGTCGGTATGGCTAAGTTTTTTTCTGAAAATAGAATTCCTGTTCTTATTTCGTTTACAATACTTGGTATTTGGATTTCATTAGGAATAAAAGATCTAAAAGTAGATACAAACCCGGATAACTATTTTCCAGAAACATCAAAATTAAGGATTGCCAATACAAAAATAGGTGAGGCTTTCGGTGGCTCTACTCAAATGAGTATTTTAGTTGAGGGTGATATTTTTGATCCGAAAATTTTAAATAATATTGAACTCTTGACAAGTCATATTAAAGATCGATTTGAAATTGTTACAAAAACATATTCCATAGTTGATGTTATTAAAAAAATGAATTCAGGATTCAATGGCGGAGATCCTTTCTTAGAGATCATCCCAGACGATCGAGAGCTTATATCCCAATACATGTTTCTCTATTCTCTTTCAGCTGAAGGAGATGAATTTGATCTAATCCTAGATGATGTTGAAGAGCCTGAAAATACTCAAATTTTTTTAAGACTTAAAGAAGTGCAAACATCAGCAATCGCTGATATTGTAGAGGATACAAAACAGTTTATTGCTGCTAACTTTTATGATTCTCCTCCGATAGAATTATCTGGTGCCGCTACCTTAATGGGTGTTTTGAGTCGTTTAATAGTAAGAGGTCAGCTTGTGAGTCTTTTTTGTTCATTAATTATTATACTTGTCATCATGACGTTTGTTTTTAAATCATTTCTAGGTGGGGTTTTATCTACATTACCAATGGCTGTATCTGTCGCAATGATGTTCGGCCTTATGGGATATTTAGATATTCCATTGAACATGACGACTTCCATGTTAACCTGTATTTTAGTTGGGGTTGGAGTCGACTATACAGTTCACTTTTTATGGCATTTAAGGGACCATATTCGATCTGGAGATGGGATTGATGATGCTATTGTAAATACTTTTAAAATATCAGGGAAAGGAATACTCTTTAATGGTTTATCGGTCATTATCGGTTTTTCATCATTATTATTTTCAGTCTTTGTTCCAGTACAAATTTTTGGCATCCTCGTGATGAGCTCAATTACATTTTGCTTATTTGGTGCCCTTGCAATTTTACCAGCACTAATGAGCTTATTAAACCCTAAGTTTTTATATAAATGAAACAAGCAAAAACAGATAAAAAAATAAGCTCTTTTTTATTGGTTATAACATTAGCCCTTGTTTTATACGGGATAAGTATTTCGGGTTTTGTTGTCGCTACATTAAATCAATCTTTTACAGAGATCTTTTTTTATCTTTTTAAATTTTATTTAGATTTTATTTTAATTTTATATGTATTTATATGTTTACAAATTGCTGGGTATGTTGAACTAAAATACAAACAAGATTATTTAATGATCTCAATTATAAGTATCCTATTTACACCTCTATCTATTTTTTTTGTCATAAACTCAGAGAATAAAGATGATTAAACTTTTATACGTCTCTCTTTTTCTTTTTTCTATGGCAAAGTCGGATGAATTAACAGCATTAGACATTATGAAATATGTCTATCAAACGGAAAAGCCACAAACCTCTATTATGGAAATAAAGCTTGAGATCACAAGGGAAAAACGTGGTAAGAAAAAAGTAAAGACACGTGAGTTTATACGCTATACTAAGTTATATAATTCCGGAAAATTTACATCTAAATCTTTAGCTAAATTTCAAAGTCCAAAAATAGTAAAAGGTACTGGGCTTCTTAGCTGGGTTTATCGTAATGGAAAAAGCGATCAGTGGTTTTTTCTACCAAAATTAAAAAAAGCAAAACGAATCCAAACAAAAGAAAAGTCAAAAACTTTTTTAAATACAGATTTTATTTATGAAGACCTCGAGAGTATGAATTACAGTTCGGATAGTCTGGTTATTATCGGAACTGAATATCTAGATGGTAATCAATGTAAAGTTATTATGTCCTGGCCAAAAGGTGAGAGCTCTTATTATTCAAAAAAAATATGGGTAAATACTCAAAATTGGCAAATAATTAAAGTTGAGTTCTACACAAGTGAATCAACCATGGAAAAAACATTGTACTTAACCAATTTCATTGAAAAAGATGGCTATTTAACACCAGGTAAAATGGAAATGAGAAAGTTAAACGGTAATAAAACTCTGATGAAAATTCAATCATTTAAGGCTAATATCGGTCTTAAAGATGAAATGTTTTCAAATTCTTTTTTGATAAAAACAAAATAATAGATACTAGTATTGTATTAAAGCACAAGCAGCGGATAGTCCTGCACCCGTACCAATTAATAAAATTTTTTCTCCTCGTTTTATTTTACCACTTTGAATCGTTTTTGTAAGAGCCATGGGCACGGATGCAGCAACACAGTTTCCAAAATCAGAGACAATATTAATAACTTTTTCTTTTTTAAAGCCACCAGTAGAAATATAAGCTTCGACTGCTTTTCCTGATGCTTGATGAGGAATAATCCAATCGATGTCTTCACGGGCTAATTTAGTTTCTTTTAAAGCCTGCAGCATAATCCGATATACTTGTTTACGAGCTATCTTATAAATACCAGGTCCATCCATTGAGAATAAGTTATCAGAGGGTAAAGTTTCAGTGTCTTGAGGATGCTTATTGGTTCCACCACCTCTGACTTCAGTCAAGTGTGCACCGTCAGGCCAAGTCTTCATCTTAAAATAAATAAGTTCACTCTGATCAGATGTTGTGGTCGGCTCTAAGATAATTGCTGCCGCGCCATCTCCGAGCAAGGATGCACTCTCCGGTTCATTAAAGTTTCTTCCACGTGTTCCTCGGTCAGACGAAATAATTAGAATCTTTTTATAGGCTTTTGATTGAATAAAAGAGCTTGCAGTATGAAAAGCGGTTATAAAAGAGAGACATGTACAATGAATACTAAATGATGGTATTCCTTTTAGCCCCATTGCTTTTTGGTAGAAAGTGGATGTATCTGGTATTGTTTGTTTTGGGACTCCTGATGCATTTATGATTAGATCGGGTAAGGTTCCATTTCCAATTGCTTCTTTGCCTGCAATTGCACCCATTTTATCAACATCTATTTGTGAAACACGTCTTTCCTTTACTCCAGATTTATTTATAATCCACTCCGCTGATTTTCCAATCAATGGAGCAAGGTCTTCTGACGTTTGTATAATTGGTGGAAGGTAGAGTCCTGTCCCTGTAATTTTAACTTTCAAAGTTTATATATGATTAGAAATAATATTTAAGTTCAAATCTATTATGGGAGAAATTTTCCATCTTATTGAACTGATAATCTTCACCATCTGGATGAATATGAGTACCATCTTTCTTTTTTCCTGAACCTATTATATTCGTTAGACCGAGTAAGATGTTTAAATCTTGATTAATTGAATATTCAATTTTTAATTCATTTAGAGAACCAGCAATACCATCCACACCTATATAGGTTGCTATATCCATCATAGATGTAAAATTAAATGTTAATTGTTCATCTAAAAATGTCTTTTTTAATGTCATTAAAAGAGCATTGTTCGTTAAAATTGCAATTGGTACACCCATGCCTGGAATAAATAAATCTTCAGGTTTCATAGTTGAGGGATCATACTCAAAGCCCGGAATATCAACATCTACATCGGGGAGAGTATCCACTGCATTATATTCTTTTAAATGATGTTTGAAATACTGCATAGTAAGATTGAAATCAAATGGTAACTCTGTTTCTATTTGAAGGGTATATTGTTGATATGTAGCTTTTTCTTGAAGCGGGTAAGAGAAAGCAAGGCTATCATAAATTGAGTTTGTTGAAGGATCAGGTCTTCGAATCGATTTATTTTTATCTTCTGTCTTGAAGTTTGCAATATCAAAACGTAGAGTGAAATATTTATTCAAGATTGTTGCGCCGAGGCCTAAAATATTTGTTTTTCTGTAACCAAAAACTAGGTCAGGTGAAGGCTTAAAAAGACCGACAGAAGAATAATAATATTCATTTACACCTGAAAAATTAAAAATGCGATCATATCCAGAAAATGAAGAGAAGGATAGGTCTCCAAAATTACCGGAATAGTTTACATATATACCACCTTCATAAGGCGACGATTCAACCTGATAAATCTCATGTGACTCCGGATAGATAGGTAATTCTACAGGAAAATCATCCTTTCCTAGAGGAATACGATTTGTGGAATGCAAAGGCGAAAAGACTGTGCTGATTTTTAGATTCTTAAGATAATAATCTAATGATCCAGATAGAGTCGCAAGTTTTCGTTCGGTTCCAGAAAAAAACATATAGTAATAATCAAGAGCGCTTGCATTATCCAAAGGACTATTCTCATCTACATTTCCCCACGAATGTATTTGTTTTCCAACTCGAACTTCATAATTATTTTTACTATAGGTTAAATAAAGTTCTCTCATATCTAGAATGAAATCTTGTGGGTCACTGGTTTCCACAAATGATGCATCATCTCGGACATGATATTCAACTGTAATATTTCCGTTAAAAGATACATTTTCGAGCTGCTTTTCAAAGTTTAAGGATCCCATTCGATACGGAATATCAATGAGAGTCTGATCAGATAATCTAGAGATATAGGAAAAGCTTGTATACCCAGCAAAAGAAAATGAGTTCTCATCTCCTTTTAATACTTGTAAAAGAAAAAATGGTAAAATTATTAAAATATTTTTCATAGCTGATTTTTTATTAATTAACATATGTAATTATTTCATTAAAATTACTTTTTGAATACGAAAATATTTATTGTCCTCAAATTTCAAAAAATAGACTCCAGAAGGATGATTCTCAGAATGCCATGTTACACGCTGATTTCCTTTTCTGAAAACTTCTTTATTTGAGATTATGTCTACCTCCTGACCTTTTAGATTAAGAACACTTATGCGTAGGTGACGATCATAGGGGACACCGATATCGACACTTACTGAAGGGTTAAATGGATTGGGATATGGTGCAGATAATGTAAATTGATATGGGTAAATGATATCTTTTATTTCCACTGTTGTGGTATCACAATTTTGTGGTGAATAGACGGGAAAAGAATAATAAAACTGATCTAAGCTTAATTCAAAATGCTCAGTGTTATTAATACAAGTAGGGATATTCTCACAAAGATTATTGGCACCAATTGCAAAAAATGGATAACCTCCATTATCATCATTTGTCCAGTCAATTCCCATATTGCAAAAACAATCGGGTAAAGAAGCTAACTCATTATTAAAAAGCCATAAATAAGATAAATTTTCAAGGTTGCATATTGATTCAGGTAGATTGGATAATTCATTATACCCAATATCTAAAAAATATAAGTTTGTTAAGTTTCCAATACTGTCTCCTATCGATGTAATCACATTATTATTCAGATAAACAGAAGACAAGCTGGTTAATAAACTAAATGATTCTGGTAGCTCCGAAATCCGATTCCATTCGAGGTAAAGTGATGCCAGGTTTGTTAGATTACCAAAATTTTCAGGGAGTGTATAGATTGTATCGTTAACCCCAGAACTATTACCATAATTACCTGCAACTAGAAATCGTAAGCGGCCATTCAACCATGTTTGCGTTCCAAGTTCGAGAACATTACTATACTCTAAATTATTTTGAGATATAAGACTATCTAAGACTTCAAGATCATTATTGCTAAGGCATGTATCTCCAACCAATATTGTTACATTATCTGGTAAATTTGAAAAATAAGTTGCTGAACTATCACATAGAGAAAAAGCGAGGCAAGGTATAAGATATAGCAGGAAGCATGTAATTTTTTTTCTCATATTATTTTAGAAGCATTATTTTTTGATTCTTTGTTGAAGATTCTGTTGTCATCTTTATAAAATATAGGCCAGATGGTTGTTGATTTGCAACCCAAGCTATTTTATGCGCTCCAGCTGGTTGGGTTTTATTTAATAATGTTTGAACTAACTTTCCATGGATATCATAAACTTGGATAAGGCATTTTTGATCATTGACTAATGAATAATGTATCATAGTTTTTGGGTTAAATGGATTTGGAAAAGGTTTAAATAATGTAAAAGTTTTAATCGATAACTCCTCATCTAATTCTAGAGGTGTTGTATATCCTACAACCGAAACCACTTTACTCTTTTCTTTATGGTCTATGGGTATTACGGTTAGCTCCACAGGGTTACTATCATTAGATGCGGTAATATTTCCTTCAAAAGAAATGACTTCTGAACCACTAGGGCTTATTTCAAATCCAATTGTATCATTATTAAACCAACCTTGGGAGTCTGTAATATGAGCAGAAAACTTTAGTGGGAAGCCACCTTCATTATGGATGGTAAAAGAAATTTCCGGATTTGATGATGATAGATACACCCCTTGATCACCATCACTCTCCATGAAGTTATTGATCATCACGCTATAAGCTCCAGGATGAATCCCAGGTATACGATTTGCCCTGTACACGGCACCATCAGGCAAACTTAAATTATAAAGACCTTCCCAAACTACATTCCCATTTTGATTTACTTCTAGACTTCTTCCTCCACCGCCAACAGTGGTAATGAGTACATTTCCATTCGCTAATTTTTGGGCATTACCGGAGGCAAAGCCAAATAAATCAGATGGTAATTCATAGGACCAAGCAAGGGATGCTGCTGATCCATCTGTCGAAATTTCAATGGCACGTGAAATTGGTTGCGCTGTATTACGAAACTCAGATGATAAGTTACCATTATCAAAAGTTAGTATATTTCCATTCTCTAAAATTTGGAGACTATGCTGGAAGCTAAATCCAATATCATTGCCGAGCTCAACATCACCAGAAGCCATTTGGTGTCCTAAGTTCCAAATAATATTACCAGAGGGATAATCAATTTTTGTAATTCTTGATAAATGTCTAGTCGAAATATATAATGCGCTCTCAGCTTCATCAAAAGTCATAGCATTTACATGAGTCCAGTCATAGTGAAGACTGAAATATGCCTCATTCCAGGTACCCCCAAATTGATCAAAGTCGGACATACTAAAGTGATCAAAAATATTCCAAGACCAAACAATCTCTTTTGTGTCTTTGTCCCACTCGACTAATTTGTCACCAACCCAAGGGAATTCAATAGTAACCCCATTTGCTTGGAAGCCAAGTCCTTGGAATAAACTAGTCCATTCTCCTATTGGAATTGGGCCTAAGGATGATGTCTCTATAATACCTAAGTAATTCCCATTTGGTAACCTTAAAAGATCATGATGAAGAAAATCCTCATTTGGTTCCTCCCATACGGTCTCACCAGAAAATGAGATCTCTTTTCCAGGAAGATTGTTTTCCGCCCCGGGTGATAAATAGCAACCAAATACATTACCAGTATTGTTTGAATTGTAGTAAACAAAATCCTCAGGACCAGAGTTCCAAATTTCTCTACCTGTTTGATCTATAACCGCTGAAAAATAATTAAAAAAAGCACCAAAAATAGTGACTCCTGTCTGTACCTCTAATTCATTAATTATTGTTGAAGTACTACTAGATATTTTTTCACTCGTTGTAAAAATAAATGGACTACTCCAATCACCAGCGATACCAGCGTCACTTATGGATCTGACCCTCCAAAAATAGCTATGGCTCCACTCAATTATATTTTCCTCAATGAAACAAAGTGTATTGTCTGTTGTGTTAAATATAGAATTAGAAAACTCAGAATCTTCAGCGATCTCTATTTCGTAATAATTTGTTTCAGGTATTTGTTCCCACTCAAATAAGATGTGGGTATAGTGAAGCATCGCTTGGTCTGTAGGAGAGACTAGACCGGCATAAGAAAATGATAATAAAATAAAGAGAACGGATTGTTTCATTATTGACCTTTTGATGACATAGATTCATTTAGCCAGGTTAAGACTTCAGTACCTTGAGTGATCCAAGCTCGAGTAAGCCCTATGTCAGGGAAATTACCTAATAGCTCACCATTCCACGCGTAAGTGACCTTTGTACGGTTTGGCGATAGTGGATTAAGTATCCAAATACCCGAAGCATTTGGTAATCGAACATGGCCTGCTTTTTTTATCTCTTTTGGATGGTTTATCGATGAAAAAGAAAACACCCATAAATTATCTTCTAATGTATGTTTGACATATTGAATAACATAATCTCTTCCGGCAAATGGGAAAGGAAGATCTAAAACTATTTGAACAATATCTTCTCCAAGTCTATGAGTCTCTGTAACTCGTTTAAATATTTTCGGGTAGTTTTCAAGATTTTCTATGATCAAAGCGATATCTTTAATGTTATGGTCCAAAGTTACCTCAGCTTTACTGATTGGATATTCGTGATGGTTGCTCCATTCAACCTTTACTCCGTGTTCTTGTAATAACTCCCAATGCTTTATGCTTCTAACTCCATCAAGGTCTAATGGAAATATTTTGAAAGATAAAATAAATATTAATATGATTAATCTCTTCATGCTTAGTCTATAAACGTTTTATAAATATTTTTACAATCTTTTTTAATTTGATCTTCTGTTAATCCAAACTTAGATAGGTCATATTTATGTCCACTTTTAAAAGCTTTCTGACTTTCGGCTGTATCTTGAATCTCTTTTTCTAGGATGCTATCTTTTTCAATATCGATAAAATTAAGGATATCATCCATCAAAGTATCAAAATGATACATCATACTATCAAAACGAACAATAAAGACTTTTTCCTTATCTATTTTATTATTGACCCAATCATCATGAAACCTATTGAGTAATTCAACCAAAGCCGAATAGAGCCTTTGGATGAAGCGTTTTTGAATTTCATCATCGAGGGACCAAAAATTAAATTTTTTATCAAGTACTCCAGTTACTAGGCTTAATCCAGATGGGATAACACTAAGAGGGTCACGAAGCATATAGAGTATTTTTGCATCGGGGTATTTTTTTTGAAATTGAGGAAGGTTACTACTAAGACTGAATAATTTTCCTATATAACGTTTCCCTTTATTTGTAATGAGGTTTCTCTTCCACATTGATTCAAACCATTTGAAATCTCTTTCCGTTTTATCATTTACTTTAGGATCAACCCAATGGAATAAATCTTCTTTATCGAATGTTAAAAAAAAACCGTAAAAAAAGAATCCATCTAAATATCGAAATAATAATGAAACGTCATCGGTCTCAATGGATGTTAAACTAGTTTTATGTGCTTTTGTGGAGTGATGCCTTGCTGGACTAATAACTTCAAGTAGAGGTAAAATGGGTTTAACTAATTTTTGAATAAGTACAGAGGGATAAATCATTTGCCATAATTGAGAGCCCGAGCCAAGATTCTGTTTAATTAAAAACCTATGTAAAAAAGTTGTTCCTGACCTTGGATTACCAACGATGACAATTGGATTCTTTATCTCTTTCTTTAAATCCGAATAAAACATATTATCAAGAATACGTCCTATGCCTACAAATAATCTTAACATTAGAATTAAAATGCCTGTAAATAATGGAGTTATCCAATAATTAAATGTTCTGCCAATAATTAAATAAACCCTAAGTATTCTCTTTAGTACCATTTAGTTTTTTTTGAATAAATTAATTAAGATTAAGCGCAATGAGCGTCTATTTGTTAAATAAAAATTACAAAACTTTAAATTATATATATAATATTTACATATGATAAAAATCTTTTTATTTACTTTTTCACTCACTCAGCTTTTTAGTCAGCAACCATTTAATGGTATGACACTTTATTCCCCAACTACTGGGGGAGGAGGCGGAGGAACATTTAATTCATATTTAATTGATAATGATATGAATGAAATCAACTCATGGTCCCATCCTAATGGCGCTGCAAGTATGCCCTATTTACTACCAGATAGTACACTTATTTACCCCTATCGCGTTTCAAATCCATCTATGAATTCTGGTGGAGTCGGTGGAGGTATCTCAAAATACGACTGGGATGGAAACTTGCTTTGGAGTTACGAGATTGCAAATGATCTTTATCAACATCACCATGATGTTGAACCACTGCCAAATGGTAATATCTTGGTGATTGTTTGGGAGAGAAAAACAAGTACGGAAGCTAGTCTAGCAGGTCGCCAAACGCTTAATAATTCATTGAATGAAATTTGGTCTGAAGCTATCCTAGAATTAGAGATTGTCGGTTCAAATGATGTTAATATTGTTTGGGAATGGCATGTCTGGGATCATTTAGTCCAAGATGCTGATCCTAGTCTAGTTAATTATGGAGTTGTGGCTGATCATCCGGAGTTACAAGACGTTAATTACGGTAATGCTGGAAGTAATCAAGGTCCTGGTGGACCAAATGGTGACTGGAAACACTTTAATGCAATCGCTTATAATGAGAACCTTGATCAAATTGCTCTTTCTTCGAGGATGCATGATGAAATTTATATCATTGATCATAGTACCACAACTGAAGAAGCTGCCGGTCATACTGGTGGAAATGCCGGTATGGGGGGTGACTACTTATTCAGATGGGGAAATCCACAGGCTTACGGGCGAGGAGAAAATTTGAATCATTTACTTGAAGATCAGCATGGGGTGAACTGGATTCCAGAGGGATATCCAGGAGCAGGTAATCTGATAATTTTCAATAATAATTACACAAATAATAATTCAGCGGTTTTTGAAATTGTTACACCAATAAATGAGAATGGGACTTATACTATTTCAGAGAATCAACCTTTTGGTCCAGAAGAGCCTATATGGCTTCATACTGGAGGCTTTCATACACAGATGCAAGGAGGCGCGTTTAGATTACCGAATGGAAACACCCTTATTACTGACTGTGATGATGCGTACATGTTTGAAGTCACAAGCGAAAATGAAGTAGTTTGGAGCTATGACTATGGAGGAGGGCAGTCTTTTATTGCAAGAGCTCAGAAATATACTTTTGATTATTTAGGCGGCGGGTTTCCAGACTTTACAATTGGTGACGTTAACTTTGATCAAAGTTTAGATATTATAGATCTACTTTTTATTTCTGATATGAGTTTCGGGTTTAATTATAATCCTACACCTCCAGCAGATTTTAATGAGGATAGTTCTGTAAATATCTCTGACGTTTTTTTATTATTACAATTCATTTTAAATAATTAATGAATTAAAATAACATGAGATTCTTTTTTTTATATATTTTTTAATGCTCTCAAGAAAATACTTTTATTTTAGTTAATGAGTATAAAATCTATTAGTTCTTCAATCCAAAAATGGTTTATCAGTCAATCATTAAACCATTCTAAAAGATCAATTGTCATTTCTATTATTACAACTTTAATTATTGGTTCAGGAGTCCAGTTCTTAGTCATCGATGATGATTTAATGAAAATGCTTCCTAAAAAGTTAGATTCACGTGTTTCATGGGATGCTGTTCAAAAGGAGTTTGGTAGTACGGAAGTTATTTTCATAGCATTTGGGAATCAGAATCAATCTATTTATCAAAAAGAAATATTATCCGACTCTTGGGAATTAAAAAAAGAGTTAAAAGAGTTACCTTCTGTTGAAAGTGTAATAAATATTAGTACTTCTACTCGGATTGATAATGTGGATGGCTTTATGGAAATAGCAGACCTCCAAGAAAAACAGCTTTTAAATCAAGATCAAATAGAAAGCTTAAAAAAATACCTTGATAAAAATATTAAGCTTAAAAAGAAGCTCTTAAATAAAAATGAAACTTTTTTATTAACAATAGTGCAGCCAAAAACGATCATTGGCTTAGATAAATTCAGAAATGAAGTTGTATCAGTTTCTTCTAAAATATTAAGTAAATATGAGACTCACTACAGTGGTACAGCCTACATTACAGGTTCAATACCTCAACTAATTAGAGAAGATGTTCAGGTTTTGATTCAGATTGGAATGCTGATTATGGTCAGTATTTTATTATTCAACTTACGTAGTCTATCTGGTGTCTTAATGGTTTTCATGGTTATTGTACTTTCTCTTCTTGCTATGCTTGGTTCCATGGGGTGGCTCTATAAAATAACAGGATCTGAAAAGTTTTTATTTGCGTTATTGAATACATCAATGCCCATTATTTTATTGACAATCGCTAATTCAGATGGTGTGCATGTAGTCACTAAATTCTTCAAAGAATATCGTTCAGGTAAAACGAGTAGAGAATCTATAAACGAAGCGATGGAATCGCTATTATTACCAATTTTTATTACGAGTATAACCACAATTGCAGCATTCCTTACAATGGCATCATCACCTCTGGAACCATTAGTTGGTTATGGTATATGTATCTCTATTGGAATTGCTTGGGCTTGGCTCTTAAGTTCTATTACTTTGCCTGCCATTATTAACCTTAAAAAATGGAATCCTACATCAAAAGCCTTCATTTCTCATAGTATTTTTGAAAACTTTGTAGAGTATCTTGGACGAGTTATTGTTCTTTATCCTCGATATATATTTTCTATTGGAATTGTTCTTTTTCTCCTTGGTTCAACAGGTATTTACAAAGTTATAGTGGACGTCAATCTTGCCAGCTTTTTTAAGCCTGGAACAGAAATAAGAAATAGTATGGATTTCATGGATCAAGAAATGACAGGTACTATGGACCTAAGAATTAGATTGGAAGCAGAAATGAAGGAACCTAGTGTTCTTCGTAAAGTTGATTCATTACAATATTTTATTGAGAAGAATAAATCGATTTCAATAACGAGCTCTATCTCTGATGTGGTAAAAAAAATGCATCGTACGGTTATGAATGATAGTGCTAAGTATGATAATATTCCGGTTGAACGTGAAAAAGTAAATAATTTATTTACAATGTATGCAATGTCTGGAAATGTTGAGGATTTCTCATCAATGGTAAACTATAATAACTCCATTGGACTTGTGACATCTTTAAGTCGAGTTATGTCGACTGAAGAAGTATTTTTATTTGTTAATAATATTTCTGATTATATAAAAAACCATTTTAACGACACGATAAAAGTAAATATTACCGGTATGATTGTTGTGATCCGAGATATGGTTACCTTAATTATTAGATCGTCTGCTATTAGTATTATTTTTTCTCTATTTCTCGTAATAATGATTGCCTCTATTTTTTTTAAAAAAATATACTGGGGATTACTAGCAGCTTTACCTTTAAGTGGAGCGGTCATTCTAAATTTTGGTTTGATGGGTCATTTTAATGTGACTCTTAATCACATTACCGCGATTCTTTCGTCTATAATTATTGGGGTTGGGATTGATTTCGCAATACACTTTATTTCACAATATCAAAAACTTTCAAAAAGCGTTGATAGAGAGAACTTAAGTGAAGAAACAATTCGTGATGTTGGCTATCCAATCGTTTTAGACGCGGCTTCAAATATGGGATTTGGCGCATTAATTTTTTCTTCTTTTGTTCCAGTACAATATATCGGAGGACTAATGATTTTCGCCATGATTTCAACCGCTTTAGGAACTCTTATTGTCCTGGCTTCTTTAATGGAAATATTAAAACTTTATTTGATAAAGTAATAATGATGAAAGTCTCAACTCTCTTTTTTTTATTACACTACTTATTGGTAGGCCAAACTGGTTATGAGATTGCGCGACAGGTTTACCAGAAAAGTAATCCAGAGGATTTATCAAACACAATGCACATGCAATTAATTAGTACTAAAAACAAAATTAGATCTCATGTGATGAAATCAAAATCCATTGATGGAAATAGAAAGCAGATGATTTGGTTTCTAGAACCAAAAGATGATAAAGGTGTCTCTTTTCTAAAAATTGAACATATTGGAAAGGATGATGAAATGAAAATGTGGCTGCCAGCTTTCAAAAAAATTAGGCGAATAACTTCAAAGAAGAAAAATGATGCATTTATGGGATCTGATTTAAGCTATGAAGATCTTTCGAGCAGAGTTTTAGATAATAATAAATATGAAAGGTTAGAAGATCAAATTCTCGACGGAAAAGATCATTTTGTAATAGAAATTTCGCCCAAAAGAAAAGTTAGCTCGGCTTACGAAAAACATTTATCCTGGGTTGATAAAAAGACCTTTAACATTGTAAAAGAAATTTCTTACGATCTTAAGGGAAAAATTTATAAAGAGAAAGAATTTGTATATACACAGATTAAAAAATATGATTTAATTAAAGAGGTCTATGTTAAAAATATCCAGAAAAATCATTCTACTCGAATAAAGTTTACGGATATAATGTTAAATCAAAATTTAGGCGAAGACTTATTTAAAGAGAAAAACTTAAAGCGTATTCCTTTTGACTAATTGCGTAAGGGTTTTCCTTTTTTAAGCATATATTTAATTCTGTCTTGAGTTAATGGCTCGCCGGCTAATGTAACAAATGCATCACGCTCTAGATCAAGGATATATTGTTCATCAACCGATTTTGTTAATCCGGCTTTATCTCCACCAGTTAAAACATAAGCTAATTTTTCTCCAATTTTTAGATCGTGAGCAGAGATTTTCCCCTGCATTTTAAAGCCCTTCAGTGCCATGTTTAAGGCTGTTCGACCACCTTTCCCTGGTAACCTTAAGTCATTTCTATAAGTAGGAACTTTATAGTCTTCGACTAATTCAAGAGCTTTCATTTTGGCGGTGTGAATTAAATGATCTTTATTTAATATAATTGTATCATCTTTTTTCAAATAGCCAAGTTTTTTAGCCTCTTCCGCGCTTGTTGCGATTTTAGCAAATCCCACTGTTTCAAATGCCTTCTGTATTTTTTGAAATGCACCCATCCTTCCAGTATTCTCATCTAGAGCATTTAAAACCATTCGTAAGTTTCCACTTCCACCAGGAATTAATCCCACACCAACTTCAACTAAGCCCATGTAGGTCTCTGATGCTGCAACTATATGTGTTGCTGGTTGAATAATTTCAACACCACCTCCCAGGGTTAGCTGGAAAGGTGCCGCCACAACAGGACCTTTTGAAAATCGTATTCGTTGCGTTACATCTTGCATTGTTTTTACGGCAAAATTTAGAGCATCCCATTCTTCATTAATACTTAACTCCAAAAGAAGGTTCAAATTAGCTCCAGCACAGAAGTTAGCTCCCTGATGTCCAATAACCATTCCCTTATAAGTTCCCTTCTCAATGAGGTCTAGACCATTATTTATAATCTCAATATATGAGCTATCGATCGGATGTAAAGTCGGTTGTAAAATAGAATGGAACTCTACGTTTAAAATACCATCTCCTAAATCATTCAAGCTGGCACTTAGATCTCTTTTAATAGTCTTATTTCCAGTTTTATGGATTTTTAGATTAATTATTTTTTCATTTGTTTGAACAGTTTTTGATATGGAATTAATTGGGCACCAGTAGGTTGAAAAACCGGCATTACTTTCATAAAATGTTTCTCTTCCTTTAGAAAGCATCCTTAAGACCCAATCTGGTACTTTTTTACCATCAGCAATCATCCTCTCAGAGGATTCTTTGACTCCTAAAATATCCCAACTTTCAAATGGGCCATACTCCCAACCAAACCCCCATTTCATTGCATTATCAATATTTATTATATCATCTGAAATTTCTGGAATTCTATTTGCACTATATATGAGTGTTCTGGCCATAACCTCCCAAAAGTACTTACTCCCCTTATCATCACCTGAACAAAGTGATGTCAGCTTTCCTGGAGTTTTTTGCTGTCCTTTAGCAACACGAAAGCAATCAAAGCGAACAGTCTTTAACGGCTTATAAGATTCAGTTTCGAAATTAATAGAGTTCAGTATTCCATTTTCGTCTTTTTTATAAAATCCTTCTTTTGTTTTTTGGCCTAATCGTTTTTTCTCAATTAATGCATCGAGTATTTTTGGGATTTTAAATACATTTCTTTGTTCATCATTATGAGCTTTTTCATAGGTAGTAAGAGAAACATTTTTTAAGGTATCTAAACCCACAACATCAGCGGTACGGAAAGTAGCACTTTTTGGACGGCCAGAGATTGGACCCGTAAGCTTATCAACTTCTTCTACAGTTAGTCTACTTTCTACCGCTAGATTTATTGCGGTCATCATTCCAAATACACCTATTCTATTACCAATAAAATTAGGTGTGTCCTTAGCATGGACAATACCTTTGCCTAGAATTGTTTCTCCAAAATGAACCATTGTATTGTATGTTTCATCGGTTGTCATTTCACTTCTGACTAATTCTAGAAGTTGCATGTATCTTGGCGGATTAAAAAAATGTGTAATCATAAAACGTTCTTGCATATTTTTTGAAAGCGACTCAGTGAGATCAATAAGAGGAATTCCTGAGGTATTTGAAGTCAAAATTGCGGATTCTTTCAGGTGAGGGAGTAAGTTATTATAAACTGAAATTTTAATATCTAATTTCTCCACTACCGCTTCTAGAATCCAATCTACATCTTTAATTTTTTCAATATCTTTATCATATGTGCATGGAGTAATTAAATCGATATTCTTAGAATTGTATAATGGCGCTGGTTTTAATTTTAAGAGATTCTCTTTTCCTTGATTTGCTAGTTCTTGAGTTGTGTCATAAAGATAACTTTCTATACCAGCGTTACTTATGTGTCCTGCAATTTGTGCACCCATGACACCTGATCCTAAAACGGCAACTTTTTTTATTTTATTATTCATAATTTAAGCTCTCTCTAATACGGTAGCGATTCCTTGGCCTGTACCAATGCACATGGTGGCTAATCCCGTTTTAACATCTTGTTGCTCCATTACATTTAAAAGTGTGGTGATGATTCGAGTACCGGAGCATCCTAGAGGATGGCCAAGGGCAATGGATCCACCATTTTTATTGATTTTTGATTTATCCCAAGAACCTGAATTAATTACATATAGAGCCTGTGCTGCAAAAGCTTCATTCAATTCTATAATATCAATATCTTTCATTGTTAAGTTTGTTCTTTTTAAGACTTTCTCAGTCGCAGGAAGTGGTCCCATACCCATTCTACGCCAATCAACTCCAGCAACAGATCGCCCTTTTATATAAGCCTTTATTTTTAATCCATGATCTTTTGCAAAATCTTCACTTGTGATAAGGGTTGCAGATGCACCGATTGAAATGGGGCTTGAAGTTGCTGCGGTTATACTTCCATGTTCTATAAAAGCTGGACTAAGATTTTTCATTTTTTCGAGGTCCGGGGATCGAGGACCTTCATCTTTTTCTACAGTATGCTCACCATAGTAATCTATAGATATAATCTCATTATCAAAATGACCATTTGACTGAGCATGGAGTGCTTTCTCATGTGAGTTTAGTGCGAAATCTTCTTGTTCTTGTCTAGAAATTTTTCCTTCTAACGCTAGCGTTTCTGCTGTCTCCCCCATACCAATATAATATTCTTGATCTGCTAGGTCTGGATGAAAGTCAGGGTTGAATCCACCCATTGGGACTGAAAACATATCTTCGACACCTCCAGCAATACCAACTTCTATATCACCACATTCAATCTTACTACTTACCTGATGAAGTGCATCCATTGAAGATCCACAAAAACGATTAACAACAGATCCAGCCGTTGTCTCTGGTAGCCCTGCTAATATTGAGATCCCTTTAGAAATGAGCATACCTTGAGGGCCTTCCGGAAAAGCACAACCAAATATTAAATCCTCAATTAATTTAGGGTCAAGGTTAGGAGTCCTCTTTAGGAGGCCAATGATAATTTGAGCCGATAAATCATCTGGTCGCAGACCTACAAGCTGACCATTTTTTAAGCCAATCGGAGAACGTACAGCATCAATTATTACAGATTTAGGCATCAAACACTCCTATTTACGGGAACTAGGTTTGAATAGAAAAGTCTCAAGATTAAAATCTGAAATATCAATATTTTGAATTTTTCTGATTTTCTTTTTAGGCTTCTTTTTGATAATATATTTTTTCATTGGTGTTTCCTTTAAAATGGGAAGATTGGTTGTTTAAGTATGAATTCTCCGAGAGTTTGTTTGAGCGAAATAATATCAGTATCTAAAAACATTATACTTTTGAGGTCATTGATCTTTTCGCTTTCTTTTTTAGGAATAGGGTTTGGAAATATCTTACGTAAGCAGACTTCACCTAGACTTCTAATTTTAATCATGGATTCATAGGTCGCAACTTGTGCCATAATAAGGACCATATTAGATTTCTCACTTGAATCAAATGTTTGTTTAACGCGTAAAATTGCTGATTCGATAGTAAATATTTCTATAAATATGTCAGCTATTTTTTCACTTAATTGCTGTTCATGCTTCAAATCTTGGCCGTATTCGCATAATGCTTCTTGAAAAATATGAGCCGAAAGTAATTTAGAGGCATCTAAAGCTTTTATTTCATTCATAAGTAGTTCAGAATCATCACCTGATTGGGCTTTTATTTGAGTGGCCTTTTTTAGATACTCACGAAGGGAGATTTCTTCCATTAAAACCTTTTTCATCATATATCCAGTTATAATAGCTCTATTAATTTCGTTCGTTCCTTCCCAGATTTGATTAATCCTATCATCTCGATATGGCATTGCCATCGGGTAATCCTCAATAAAGCCGTATCCTCCAAATATTTGTAAGCAAGTATCTACTATTAGGCTAGAGGTCTCGCTTCCGTATACTTTTACCATCGATGCTTCAACAGCAAACCTTTCGGTTACTTCACTTATTTTGGAATAATAATCAACGCCATTTGGGTCTAAGTCATCAATGGCATCTTGAATCATTCCAACCGTTCTGTAGAGCATTGTATCGGCTAAATAAGTCCTAATTGTAGAATCAGTGATTTTACCAGAAATAGAGTCAAATTTTGCTAAATTTTGACCGAATTGCTTTCTTTCATGTGCATATTTAATTGACTCTGTAATTGCGAGTTTAGAACCGCCAACGGATGAGGCGCCGAGCTTATATCTCCCAATATTTAATGCACTGAATGCTATTGAAGCGCCATCTCCTATATTAGACAAAAGGTTTTCTATTGGTATTACCGCATTGGTGAATTTTAAAGATGTTGTAGATGAGCCTTTCATACCCATTTTTTTTTCCTCAGGACCGATAGTAAAACCTTCCGTATCTCGCTCAACGATGAATCCTGAAAATTTGCTACCATCGATTTGAGCTAAAATCGTGTAGGTATCTGCCCATCCACCATTGCTGATAAATTGTTTTTCACCATTTAAAATATAATTTTTCCCATCCTCAGATAGTATTGCAGATGTTTTTGCTGAAAGGGCATCAGAACCTGCAGATGGTTCTGTTAATCCATAAGCTGCTATTTTTTCACCCGTTATTAGTCCAGGTAAATATTTTTCTTTTTGTTTATCCGATCCAAAAAAAACAATTCCTAAAGTACCAATCCCGGTTTGGACTCCAAAAGTGCATCCAAAAGAAGCGGAACCACCGTGACCAACAGCCTCAGCAACAATAATTGCTGTTATCTTATCTAATTCCGTTCCACCGTATTTTTCAGGAGTATCAATCCCTAGTAAGCCTAGAGAACCCATTTCTTTTAAAAGAGTCTGGCTGAGTTCTTGATCAAAAGTATCTAACTGTTGAACATTTGGGTAAATTCTATCTTTCGTAAACTTAAAAACCATTTTTTCAATTTCTTTGTGTTCATCGGTAAATGATTCTCGGCAGAATATTTTCTCCTTTGAGTTTGAGCTTATTAGCCACCGTCCACCTGTCTTCATTTTTAAAATATCTTGTATATTCATTCATTACTCTTTTTTTTAAGTCCGTTCAAAATAAAATCTGTAATTGTATCCATATATTCGTGTGCTTCGACATCCGAATTCTCAAAGATTGTAAACCATTTTATTCCTTCAATATTTATCAAAATAGATAATGCAGTTATTCGAGGATTTACATCAATAAATTCATTATCCTCAATGCCAGATAATATAATTTCAGTGATGTAATCCAAAAATTGAGAATATATTTTTTGAAGTTTTGTATTAAAGTCTTTATCTAGTCTAGACATACGCCAGAATTCAATCATAATTTTAAAAGTAGAAGGGCTTTTTTTGTATTGATCAATAAAATAGGCAAACAGTGCTTTCAGTTGATTCGAAGCGGTATTCTTTTTATTGATAGTATCTAAAACACCAGTACTATATTCAATGAACCAGTGATCAACAAGACTAAGGTACAGATCTTTTTTTGACCGATAGTAGTAATAGATTGTACCCTTTGACAAATTAGAGTGTTTAACAATATCATCCATTCTACTATTCTCAAACCCTTTATTTAGAGCGACATGTAGTGCCGAATGAATAATTTGTTTTTCTCTTTTGTTTTTAAGGTTCTCTTTCATGCTTAAACTGACCGGTCAGTCTAAAATTACTAACCATAACTTTTATTTCAAAATCTTTTATATTCTTTGTTGACAAGTGGGAATTGAATTACTTAATTTTTATTGAGAATAAGTCTCATTACCAATAAATTAGATATGTACTCCGGGGGCTCTAAGACCTTCAATTCTTAGTTCCGAAATCTAAGGTGTGATTTTCCAAGTCAGCTTTAGAGCCCCCAAATTTTGTAAAAAATATGATTAATATAATAAATCAATTTGCTGTCGTTCTTAAAAAACACTTTTTGAGTAGAGTGCCTCTTTTTTTATTTATTCGAAAAATTATGTGTCATAAAAACGGATGAAGCTAGTGAACTCTCTTTTAACTTTAATTTTTTCTCCTTCCAAAAGGTTTTTATCATGAAAAATAAAATATTACCGCTAATTCTTATCTCTTTAATGGGTCTCCTCTTTTTTGTTGGCTGTGAAGATGATCCTCTGCTATCTCCTCAGACTACTTCTGAAGATGCTGGCAGTTATGGACTTCTACTACTGATCGGTGATGAAGAAGCAAATGATGTTCTGAGCAATCCTGAATTGTTTTAACAATAAAAATAAATATGAAAAATAACTTATTAAATCTTCTATCAATATTTTTTTTATCAAATCTCTATTCTCAAGCAATTGTTTCTGGGGCCGTTTCAGGTGGTAAAAATGGAGACTCTCTTGCAGGAGCAAACATAACTATAAAAAATCAAAATGAAGAATATGGCGTTTCCACGGATCGTAATGGTTTTTTTACAATTGGACCCGTGCCAAAAGGTGATTACAGTTTTATCGTTAGCCATATAGGTTTCGAAGATCATCAACAAAAAATAGACATCGGTTTGAAAAAAACTTTTAAAATTAATATTCGACTTGATGTTCAGCCTATTCTAATGGCAAAACTAGAAATCTTGAGCGATGCTGAATCTCAGTATCAGAATTTACCTGGAGCAGCAACTGTTTTAAGTAAACAAGCTCTTAAGTTGATAAGCCCTATTGGTACCCAAGAAATGTTAGAATATGTGCCAGGTGTTAACGGCTTTTCGGATGATGGTATTGGTAATTCTCGTATTAGTATTGGTATCAGGGGGTTAAACCCTCGAAGAAGTTCAAGAGTTCTAATATTGGAAGATGGGGTCCCAATCCAGCCGGCATTGTACGTCTATCCAAATATGTATTATAATCCTCCAGCAGAGCGCCTAGATGAGATAGAGGTGATTAAAGGTAGTGCTTCAATTAATTATGG
>JAOLAV010000059.1 GCA_028338895.1 Fidelibacterota bacterium | reverse complement strand
CAACGTCGTACTTACTATCTGAATAAAAATCGTTTTTCAAACTTCCCTGAACATCTCCATCATTATCATAGGTATCAATGCAATACTCTTTTTCTTCATCAAACTCAATTGTATAAATATATAGGCCCGGAGCAACTTCAAGCCCATCTTGATTATTTCCAGATCTTAGATTCCACCATGAATTTCCATCAAATTGTTTTTCATGCTTGAACGAAGTGACGTGTTCCCCTGCAATTGTATATATTGAAATTTGACAGGTTGTTGGTAAATGCGTAAAACGAATTTTTCTAGCATTAGGGCTCTCATTAAAAGCTGATGACGCTTTATATGGGTTGGGGACAACTTTGATTGAATCCAAGCAGAGAGTGTCGGAGATTCCAACCTCTTGACCCAATTTTGACATATCAGAGAACCAGTTATCACCATCTACAAAAAGTTTATGAGGCTTTATCAATAATTCTTTTCTTCCAGGACCTATTTTGAAAGAGATTGCTCCTCCAGGACCCACATTAACATCTTCATTCGCACCAGCCCAGGGGTACAATGGACGCCAAGGATTATTTCTTAATCCATCATCTTGTAAATCTAAATGGATAGATAATGGAGCCACCCCTGCATCCGCTGGAAGGGATGAGTACCAAGAGTTTCCTTGATAGAAAATAATACTATTCTCATCGTAAGATTTACTTTCATTATAAGCAGTATTACTTTTCTCTGCATTTGAAATTGGTATTACAAGATCTAAATTATAATTATACGCTTCGACCCATTCACCTGCAATTTTAAGAGAGTCGCGAATTAAAAAGATATCCTCTCCAGATGTCCAAACATAATTACCAGCACCATTTGCAAAGTCTATAGGCGAAGCATCTAGAGAGCCATAATCGTTACACATAATTCCAACTTTTTTCCCAGTCCACATATTTGTAATTCTAAAAGGAAAATACATTTTCCCAACTCCTGATGCATTAGTAATAGAAATTGTATCACCGATTGGCTCAGAAAAAAACTCTATTTTATAATCAAAATTTAATCGCCTTAGATAACTAGCTACATTTGTGTAAGAAAGAGACGGCGAAACTGAATAAAGTAAATTTTGTGTGGTCGCACTATCCATTAAAGCACTATCTGGATTTGACCAAGACCATAATAAGGTATCTAAGCTGACCGGTGGAACAGCAGATATATCCAATGGAATCTTATTTTCCATTTTATAGCGAATACCTTTAAACTGATTACTCCATCGACCAACTGAAGAAATAATTTCATAATTAGGAACTATGTAGGATCCATTTTCATAGATTGATCCAGGGAGACCAGAAATGGAATCTTTTTGGAAAAAATTTAAATCATTCTCATAAAAAGTAATCGTAGAGGTCGGAGTGCCAGCAGTGTCTGAAACTACCCATCCATATACCAATGGTTCTTCACACGCCATGCCATCAACAGCAGAATTACTTTGATTTGCTTGGACTTCATACTGAACCATATCTTTTACAATATTAGTTCTATCAACGATAAAATAATCCCTATTACCTGTACCAATATTTGATATACTTGATGAAAAAAGTGCCTCAATATCACTCGCATCAGGGAAAGAGATGTTTAAAGCAGTATAACCAGGTACTACTTTAATAAAATTGTGTGAGCCAGTATCTCCTTTAGCAGACTCTAAAAAAGGAAAACCTCTTTCAGGGTTAAAGTCCGTACGAACTTTTTCGCCTGAATCATTAAAAAAGTCAACGGAATCTGGCCCAATAAAATGGCCAGGATTTGAGACAGGCCAAATAGTGTCAGCACTGTAAAGACCTGAAGAATCTAGCTCAGTAAGTGATAAATCAAATTTAGCTAATCCCATGTCATAAGCCGTTACAGTATATGCATATTCAACACCATCAATAACATTTGAATCAATGAAAGAATATTCTAATCCAGAATTACCCCCAAGACTAAACCTTGGTAGATATGGATCTAGACCGGCTACAGACACTCCTCTTATATTTACATCTCCACATTCCCCATTTAAATCATAAATACAATGAAAAAAATCCTCATCATAATCATAATCAAATTGAGCAAAAGGTGCCCAGCCAACAAAATCTCCATTAAAATCGTATAATTTATCTTCGTCCCCACCCCATGTGAGACCACCGTCAATAGAACGGTACAATTTGTAGCCTTCAAAATCTGAGTATCCTGTTAGTGAGTCGATAGAGGCCTCTGAAGAAGCATCCCACGAGACAAGAACTCGAGCATGATCTGCAACCGCATATATAGTGGGACTTTGAGGTGCTGAAAAATTGCTGAAAATAACTGCTACCGAATCTTGACTAATTGAATTTTCGTTATCTATTACCTTCAATTTATAAACATAACTTGTATAATTCGAGTTTGGGTTAAGATCTTCAACTTGCAAGGTTGGACTTGAGGTAAGCTCTCCAAGAGGGCCTTCCCATTCATAACTAACAATTTCACCATCCCCATCGGATGAAGTTCTTGCATCTAAGGTAACTACTGAAGATTGATATTTAGCAACCCTAATATCTTGTCCAGCATTGGCTATTGGACATAAATTCCCCTTAATTGTAACATTCAGAGTATCGTATGAGGAACAATATCCGTCAAAGACCCTTAAAGAAACTCTATAAGCAGTGTCTTCTGATAAGTCCTGTGGACTTGTAACCATAGGCTTTATAGATGACGCTTCCGATAACTGTAATCCATCAAGCGAAGTCCAAGTATATTCCAAAGAGTTCCAATTAACATCATAAGATTGTTTTCCTGACAAATAAAATACAGGTTCGCAACTTATGATATCACTTCCGGCGTGAGCAAAAGGTGAATCATTATCGAGGTATAATACTTTGATTGTATCCGAATCACTATGTTCAGAATCCGTTACTGTTAGCACAAATAAAAATGTTTGATCAGCTTCTGTTTCTGGAAACTCAAAAGTAGCTTCAGAAACATTTGAAACTAAAAAATTGCTATTAAATCCATCAAGAGAACTCCACTGATAAAAAATCTCTTCATCTTGAGGATCTTCCGATTCTGAACCATTCAGACTAAGGATATCATTGCAACCATTACTTAGCGACTGGTCACTACCAGCATCAGCTCTTGGGCACATATTTGACTTAACTAGAACTTTTATTACATCAGTAGATTCACAAGAATTATCTTCATTAAAAATACGAAGTTGAATCTCAAACTCGGTATCGACTGCTAAATCTTTTGGATATTTAAAACGAGGGTCCGATTCGTCAGATTCGCTATTTGTGATGACTAAGGTCTCTTCCCATTCTCCATTACCAACAACAGTAAGAACAGTCCATTCATAATTCACTTCCCCATTTTCTACTGTTGATCCAGAGCCATCTAAATATGTGTAGTTAGAGCTTGTCCCATCACCATCACAAATAGAAATATCTTCACCGGCATTAGATGTACAGCTTTGAGAAAAAGAAAAATTCCCAATAATAAAACATAGAAAAAATATAAATCTAAAAATT
>JAOLAV010000058.1 GCA_028338895.1 Fidelibacterota bacterium | reverse complement strand
TCATTATTTTTACAACAGAATTTTGATATACTTTCACGTTAGTTTCTTCATAAATATAGGCATATGAAATAAAACCATTTGCCCCTGTAATTATTTTATCACCATTATATATTGAATCGCCTTTACGTACAACACCGCTTCTAATGCTTCCGTCCCTTTGGACACTTCCATTCACCTCGAGGCAGAAAGCAATGCTCTCACTTTTTGAATGGAGACTCGGGATTGCCATTAAAAAATAGAATAGCATAAAAATAAACTTCAAGTCTGTTTTTTTGAGGATTTTTAACATTTATTCTATAAAACTTAGGTTTTTATATTCATTGATAGAATCAAAGAAATCTTGTATTTTTAAATGCTGGGATTTGAAGGATGACAAAGTTTACTTTTTTTTTTGACGAGACTTACACACTTTATATCACCCTATTAGGGCCATAATCTTATTTCCTTCAATATTTCCTGCAAATAAAGTAGTATATAGAAAGATTCTATTATATAAATAATATACTCGACCCTATATGCTTATTGATATGAACTAAACTATAAAGGAAATCATGCAAAAAGAAATATTCATAAATGAAAGCATGGGCGAAACTCGTATTGCCATTCAAGAGGATAATCAGCTTGTCGAAGTATACGTAGAAAAACAGGACAATCACCGAATGGTGGGAAATGTCTACAAAGGAAAAGTGGAGAATGTACTGCCTGGTATGCAAGCTGCTTTTGTAGATATTGGGTATGACTTAAATGCTTTTTTACCTTTTTCTGAAATCGGATCCGATGAATTTATTGTCGAAGATAATGATGATGACAGCGATAAAAAGAATAAAAGTAAGAACAGGAAATATGATAACATTGAAGTTGATCTTAAAAAGAATCAAGAAATTTATGTCCAGGTCATTAAAGAACCATTTGCAGGGAAAGGTCCTCGAGTAACAACCGAGGTTGCTTTGCCCGGCAGATTACTTGTCCTGGTTCCAAATGCCAATTATATTGGCATTTCTAAAAAAATCTGGGATAAATATGAAAGGCGTCGTC
The DNA here is from genome assembly GCA_028338895.1 of Fidelibacterota bacterium. Taxonomy (GTDB): domain Bacteria; phylum Fidelibacterota; class Marinisomatia; order Marinisomatales; family UBA1611; genus JAOLAV01. The sequence continues at coordinate 2,720 of JAOLAV010000058.1, read as the reverse complement.
TTAAAAAAATTGCACAAAAACTAAGACAAAATGATTTAGGTGTAATTATAAGAACTGTTGCTGAAGGTAAATCTGAAGAGCACATAGAGAATGATTTTAATCAGTTAATCGAGAACTGGAATCAAATAGAATACAAAGCAGATCGTGGAGAAGCACCTGTTTTAGTGTATGAAGATCTAGAGACAGCCAGCAGTGTCGTAAGAGACTTATTAACTCCCGATGTAGAAAAAATAATTATTGATTCAAAAAGAATTTTTAAAAAAACACAAAAGTACCTAGAGGATGTATCTCCCAGCCTTCTTGACCGGCTAGAACTTTACAAATTAAAAGCACCTCTTTTTGAAAGTTTTGGAATTGAGTCTGAAATTGAAAAATTGATGAGGCCAAAAGCATGGCTGAAGAGTGGTGCCTACCTAATCATAGAAAAAACAGAGGCAATGGTTGTTGTTGATGTTAACAGTGGAAGGTTTGTAGGGAAGAAGTTACACGAAGAAAATTCTCTGAAAATCAACCTTGAGGCTGCACGCGAAGTTGCTAGACAACTCCGCCTTCGAGACCTTAGTGGTTTAATTGTAATTGATTTCATCGATATGAAGCACCAAGACAACCAAAAAAAGGTTTATCATGAGCTTAGAAAAGAGCTAAGAAAAGATCGTGCAAAAGTTGCTGTTGCTCCAATTACTGAATTTGGCCTTTTAGAGATGACTCGTCAAAGAATAAGAGTCAGCCTGCTTGATTCAATGAGTGACGAATGTCCTAGTTGTAATGGTTCAGGCCGTATCATGTCACAGGAAACACTTATTACTCGCTTAGATCATTGGCTTCGGAGATATAAAAGCAAATATAGATCTATCCGATTAAAACTACAGCTGCATCCTCATAATGCAACATATCTACAAGGTGAGAAGAAACATGTTCTCCGAGGATTAATGTGGCAAAACTTTGTTCATTTAAAGATAGAAGAGAACATTGAACTTCGACAAGATGAGTTTAAGTTTTTTCGTTCTAAAGATAATAAAGACGTAACAGATGAAATGAGCCTTGAAAAAGGAAAATCTAACTAGTATATTTGCCGGCTTTTGGAGAGAGAAAAAAATATGTATGCAATTATAAATATATCAGGAAAACAATTTAAGGCAACTGAAGGAACAAAAATAAAAGTTCCAAAGCAGGACAGTGAGCCTGGAACAGCCTTAACATTCGAGAATGTATTGCTTATTAGTGATGGTACTGACACTAAGATGGGAAATCCAATGGTGAAAGGTGCTTCTGTAACAGCAACTGTCTTAGATCATAAAAGAGATCGAAAAATTCTCATTTACAAGAAAAAAAGACGTAAAGGCTATAATCGAAAGAACGGTCATCGTCAGTGGTTTACTGAAGTTGAAGTGCAAAAGATTAATGCCTCTGGTACAAAAAAAACAATAACTAAACCTAAAGAAAAAAAAGTAGAGAAGACTGAAGAGACTTCCGTTAAAAAGGATTAAAATATGGCACACAAGAAAGGGCAAGGAAGCTCAAGAAACGGCCGAGACTCAAACCCAAGTTATCTAGGTCTTAAAGTCGCAGATGGTCAAACTATTCATGCTGGAACAATTATTCTAAAACAAAGAGGTACGAAAATTCATCCTGGTATGAATGTCGCTAGGGCAAATGATGATTCGTTATTTGCAACAGCAAATGGTATTGTACGGTTTGGTCGAAAAGGACGAGATCGAAAAATTGTAACGATTGTTACTGCTAACTAATATTAAAGCCCTCTTAAATAGAGGGTTTTTTTTTACACATATAAGGTAAATAATGGCAAGAAAAAAAATAACACTTATTGGTGGTGGGCAAATTGGAGGAAACTTAGCTCTTATCGCAGCACAAAAAGAACTAGGTGATATTGTCATTTTTGATATTCCACAGTCAGAAGGAATGGTCAAGGGAAAAGCGCTAGACTTAATGCAATTAAGGCCACACGATGGGCATGATACTAATATTATTGGAACCTCTAATTGGAATGATGTCAAAGATACAGACGTTTTTATTATTACCGCTGGTATACCAAGAAAGCCCGGTATGAATCGAGAAGACCTTTTAGGTATAAACTTAGGTATCATGAAAGATGTGGCTAAAAATATAAAAGAACATGCTCCGAACTCTTTTGTTATTGTCATCTCCAACCCATTAGATGCGATGGTATATGCATTCTATAAAGTCTCAGGCTTTAAAAAAAACCAAGTGGTGGGTATGGCGGGTGCATTAGATAGTGCCCGATTTAGAACTTTTATTGCCATGGAGACAGGATACTCAGTCCAAGATGTTACCTGCATGGTACTCGGAGGCCATGGCGATACAATGGTCCCAATCACTCGCTTAGCTACTGTTGGAGGAGTTCCAGTAACAGATCTGATTTCAGAGTCGAGATTAAAAGAAATCGAAGACAGAACTCGTGTTGCTGGCGGCGAAATTGTAAAACTTTTCGGTAATGGCTCCGCATTTTATGCTCCTGCCCAGTCTGCTATTGAAATGGCTGAATCTTATTTAAGAGATAAAAAGCGAGTTATTCCATGTGCTTCCCTGTGTGAGGGTGAATTTGGGATTCATGGATACTTTATCGGTGTCCCAACAGTTATAGGTTCTAATGGCGTAGAAAAAGTTTTAGAATTTTCTCTACAAGAAAATGAAAAATCTGAACTTGAAAAAACAATGGATGCTGTTAAAAAAACAATAGC
>JAOLAV010000056.1 GCA_028338895.1 Fidelibacterota bacterium | reverse complement strand
CCACCGATAAAAATCGAAAAAAAGGCTTCTTTATAAAATAATATTCGATTATCAGGTACTGTACGAAGTGATATCCAACTCGCAATAGAGATCATAATCAAAAGTGAGACCACTATGATTAATGGGCTGCTTGAATTAAAAAGGTAGTTTAAAAAAAAAACAATAAAAATTAGTTAGAAAGTCATTCTAATCAGAGCATAAATGGTTTCTCTCCAATTTAATTACCAAAAATACAAAATTATTAGAATAACAGATAAGGGAATAAAAATAATTAATAGATTGGTTAAAGAAATAAAAGTTAATGAGTCCTTCATAATTCTTAACCGCTAAATAGAGATGTTCATCTTGTGTGCTTTTTTTTCATTTTAAAACTTTTCGCAATTCATATATGCCATCTTTAAGACACATATTAATAGTTCTTTGTAATTCCAAACCACTATACCAACAAGACTTAGACCACACCATTCTTCCAGATTTTTTATCTGTTAGTGTTAAAATTAAACTAATTCTATTTTGAGAATATACTATCTGACTACCTTGATTTACTGTCCCGGCATGTGTTGTGGTTGTTGAAGTCGCGGAAAGTTCATTCTCTTTTGTTTCCTTATTGCTTTCAGATGATTGGTTTATTGTTGTTTTAGTATATCCTCGATCTTCAGTCCTATACGGTACTATAATACTTTCAGACTCAGTAAGCTCAGTAATAATACATGATAAGATTAAGGTCTCTTCTGAAAGAGTATTGACTAAAATTCTTTTTTGACTCTTGTAATTAATAACCTCAAATCCATATTTCAAAAAATTATAGTCTAAACTACTCTGAACCATCTCGCCTGAACCTATTGTATTTTTATAGTCTTTAATTGGAAGTATATCTATAGATCCAATCTCTTTAAAATTATAGTTCTGATTAACCACAGGTTTTGTGGAACAGGAGAGTGTAATACCTAGAAGAATAAAAAGACTATATTTAAGCATGATTAGTCTATTAAAAGATTCTTTAAATGTATTTTAGCTTCTTTATTGAGTCGCTCATCTTTTGAATATTTGATGCAATCTTTCCAAGAAATAATTGCATTCTCTTTTTCGTCTAATGCTTCATGTAATAACCCTTTTATTTTGTAAACTTCAGGATTTTTCGGGTTTTTCATCATTGAATTTGATATATGTATTAAAGCTTCCTGAAACATTCCAGCTCTTAAAGCTGAAGATGCTTTTATAAGATTATTTTCTTGAGCAAATAGAGAACAAATAAAAAGTAATAAGTATCTTTTTTTCATTTTATTTTTTTTCCTTACTTAGTTTTACAATTGCTCGAAGTACATCTCTTCGACTAATTTGACCAACTAGTTTTTTTGAGTTCATTACGGGATATCTTCGAAATCTAGAATTCATAAACCGATCAGCTACACTTGAAAGTGTATCATGGATGCTAACATACTCGACTTTTTGTGACATATACTCTTTGACATAGCCACCAAGATAATTATAATAAGTAGATTCAAGTAGAGTTCGCATACAGTCTTTTTCTGATAAGACTCCAACTAAATCACCATTCTTATTAACAACAGGTGCACCGGATATTTTATTCTTTAAAAAAGACTCTATCGCAATTTCTATAGGAGTCTCAGGATTAAATGTGATCAGTTTTTTTGCCATAAAATCATTAATTGAATAGTTTTTATCCATAAGAGTATCTCTTCTTAAGTTTTAAAGAACTTATAGAAAAGGTGATATAAAATCAAATAACCTTATTACTACTCAAATGGGTACTATTCAAACATTGAAGATTGTTTGTCTATTAATAATTGCGCATGGCCTTTTGAAAAATAATTTTCATTCATTATTTCTGGATATTTATTTATATCTGTTCCTATTACATTCTTTAAAATGGTATTAAACTGTTCTCGATTGCCTTCTTTTTGATGGTAATACTCTGCCATCGAAATTGAATTCATTAGGTATTCGGGGTGAGAGTTTATTGCTTGTTTAAAGTAGGTCTCAGATTGTGTCAACTCAACTCCAGGAATCCGTGTATATAAAAACCCAAAAAATCGATAAGGTCCACTATAATTAAATCCAGGGTCTAAAGAGAGAACTCGATGCATTAGAGCTTCTAATAACTCTCTTTGATTTAATCGTTCTAATACGGGCTGATTGCTTAGATACTGGATTTGATTTACCGCCCACCAATATAAACCAGGAACTACTTCTTTTGGAGCATTTGTGACGGATGATAATATTCTAAATGAACTATCTTCAATTGATTCTTTGAGAGTTGAGCTAAACTTTGAATGATTAAGTACCGCATTCTTTGCTATCCTCGATCCATCTAACAGGAGTGCTTTTTGTCGAACCGGATCTTTTTGAATAAAACGAGCATGAGTATACTTGATTTTGCTCAGTAATATTAAGAGTTCAAAATCATTCGGACGTTCTGTACAAGCAAGAGAGATAAATCGCTCTGATTTTTCAAGGGAACCCTTATTCGTTCTTTGCTCCCAGAAAAGTTTTCCTTTTGCTATCAGAAAGTCTACATTCTCTTCATTTGTTTCGAACTGAGCATTCCCACTATAACAACTGACAGAGATGAATATTAATGATACTGAAATAAATATTTGTTGTAAGATTAAAATGATTCTTTTTCCTAAGTTTTGTCGAAAGAAATTAAAGGTTTATTAGTACTATGGAAAAGATGATTGAGCTAAAGAATATAGATATTTCAATTTTATTAGGTGCCGGTGACTCTCACTTAAAGCAATTAGAAAAGGCTTGCTCGGTTACACTCTTTTCAAGGGGTAATATTGTTAAAATAAATGGTAAAAAGAAAAATGTCTTGCTCGCAAAGGAAGCTTTGGACGAAATGCATGATGCGATTAAAGGTCAAGGAAGTCTAACAAAAAGCGATGTGCTTAATATTTTAGCACTTGTTATACCGAAAGGTTTTGAAGCTACAAGCTCAAATAAAAGGACTGTCATTCACCATGGGCAGAAAGGAGCAATTAAGCCTCAAACTGAGGGGCAAGAAGCTTATGTAAATAAAGTCAAAAAACATGATATCGTTTTTAGTATAGGTCCCGCAGGAACAGGCAAAACATTTCTTGCTGTTGCTTTTGCTGTTGCTGCTTTAGAAAGTAATAAAGTTGATAAAATTATTCTATGTAGACCGGCAGTTGAAGCAGGTGAAAGTCTGGGCTTTCTACCTGGTGATTTGAAGGAGAAGATTGACCCTTATTTAAATCCATTATATGATGCTTTAAGGGTATTAATGCCCGAAAGAAACTTGAAAAAACTGGTTGAAAAAAAATATATTGAAGTTGCACCATTAGCCTATATGCGTGGAAGAACTTTAGATAACGCATATATCATATTAGATGAAGCTCAAAATGCAACAAAAATGCAGATGAAAATGTTTTTGACTCGATTAGGCCTTGGCTCCAAAGCCATTATTACCGGAGATGTAACCCAAATTGATTTAAAAAAGCAATCAGATTCAGGTTTAGTTCATGTTTTGAAAATACTAAAAGAGGTAGAGGGTATTGGCTTTGCTATGCTAGATGAACAAGATGTTGTTCGTCATCCACTTGTGATGAAAGTCATTCAAGCCTATGGCAATGAATCACGTAAGTAGTGTTTAGACTTAGTTTCTTTATCCTCACAGATAATAAAAATATTCATTAAATTAAAATCTATTTTTCACTCTGTTTTTTAGGATAATAATGGATCAAAAATCAGTAATTGTTCAGGCAAAAAGAACACCAATAGGTTCCTTCCAAGGTCAGCTATCGGGGTTTTCTTCTCCAGAATTAGCGGCAGCTGTCATTAAATCAATTTTAAGTAAAGTCGATTTGCAAGGTCATCAAATCGATGAAGTTATTCTAGGGAATGTCCTT
>JAOLAV010000055.1 GCA_028338895.1 Fidelibacterota bacterium | reverse complement strand
AAATTAGCTTTGTTAGTGTGTTCTTGTGCAAGACTTTCATTCTAATATATTTAAGATAAGTTAGAATTTGGAGGAAAATTCGTGCGAAGGCAAGAAAATCCTTTTCGTGAGTTTTATTTGATGAATGTTACTTTTTGATACTTCAAACGACCATTAACATTTATACGTAAAAAGTAAATACCACTAGATTGGTTCGCCGGTGTCCAATCAATAGTAGAACTAGTTTTAATTATTCTATTTTGAATAAGGCTAGAAATAAATCGACCATTCATAGAAAAAATATCTACATTAACTGCCTGTCCGGTTAAATCAGAAAGCCGGATATTTAAAGAGGGATTAAAAGGGTTTGGAAATACTTCAAGAGTATACTTTTCAGGACTAAAATTTGACTTATCTATTAATAAATTAAAATCATACTCAAGTGCTTCTACGGTGTTTAGAATACCATACCCATAATCATTATTAGGTAATTCACTCATGGAAGCGGTTTTCATAATAGCTTCACGAACATTCATTGCATTCCAAGAAGGGTTTGCCGAGAGCACAATTGCGGCTGCTCCAGCAGCCAAAGGAGCAGATAAAGAAGTACCACTAGCATAGCGATATTCTGAATTTGTACCGGGCCTTATACAATAGGTAGAAGAACCCCTTGCACAAACCTCCGGCTTTATTCGACCATCATAGGTTGGTCCGTGCGAACTGAAAGAAGATAATACACCTTCAGAGGTAACCGATCCAATAGAAAGAACAGAATCAGCATCTGCCGGAGTCATAATATAGTACCATGAATCATCGCCACTATTACCTGCCGAGTTGACACATAATACTCCAAGGCTTGAAGCTATATCAACAGCTATAGTTGTCGGAGAAGTATTACCATCTAGATCTTGGTAATTATACCAATCAATATAACCCAAAGAAGCACAAGCAATATCTGCACCAGATCCTTCTCCCCATTCTAAAGCAGCTACGTAATTATCTTCTTCTTGCTCAATTTCTTGATCTACAATTTCAGTCTTAGCTAATAAAAATTCTGATTTAAAAGCCGGTCCTATTAACTCTCCTTCTTTAAATCCAGATAAAACGCTCAAACATAGAGAGCCATGCTCATCTTGATTATTTTGTTCTTCTTCTTCTGTTTCATTTGATGTTATCTGATCATCATTAATAAAATCATATTGTCCAACTACTTGTAATGAATCAAAAGCCTCATGACTTAAATCAAAACCTGTATCAATATATAAGATGCGAACACCTTGTCCGTAGAAGCCCATACTCTGAGCATCAATAGCATTGATTTGCTCCATCTGGTCATTTGAGTTACCATAGATAAAAGTACGACTTAACCCTGCAAGATTATTCTCTTCAATCTTTTTTTTTTTCATGAGATTTACGGGAACAATTTTTTTTACAAATTCAAGAGTACTAAGTAATTCGATGTCATCTTCGTTACAAATTAAAGTAACGGCGTTAAGCCATCTACTTTGATTTAGGACCTGAAATTCTAACATATTTAAATGATCAATATATGTTTTTGAGACATTTAGATCAAACCAAGTAGCCCTAGTAGTCTTTTTACTTTTCTCACGCCTTAAAATAGTCTTTTGATCCAAAATAATAGGTTTTGAGTTAGGTTTATCCTCGAAGTAAATCCAAACCCTATAATTCCCTCCCCTTTTCCCAATGTGTAATTGGTCTAGATCATATTTCTGAGAACTAAGCAATGTAACCGAAAGTAAAAATACTAAGATAGACATCTAAAAACTTAAAATTTTATTGGTTAGAAGAATTAGATCCATAATATCAAGGGAGCCGGATCTATCTAAATCGCAGAAAAATAATTGAGTATCAGTTGGTATATCTCCGAATAATAAGAAATCAGAAAGCATTAAAAGGTCATAAATATCAACATTCATATCTAAGTTATAATCGCCAATAAGTCCAAGGGGGTAACCTGAAATAGAAAAATCATCGACAAAGAACCCTTCTCCTTCTACAAAACTATCGGAGGTTTGGATAAAACGAAATTTTTCAAAACTTATTTGATTGTTTTGGTTCAGAGGAATCGTTTCTTCTACCCACGATTGTTGGAGGCCATCATAGCCAGGTTCGCCTAATGGTTGAGCTGGTTGCCCTACGCCATTTTCAGTATATGCACCACTAAGACTAACCCATCCTGCTGCTTCACTATAGCCTTGAAATCTAACAAAATCATAATTTGACTCAATATCCCATTTTGCTTTAAACTGAATGATTGGGTTCATCAAATAAGATAAATTGAAAATAATATCGAGTTCAGCTATTGTCTCAGAATCTGCATTATATTGGCCTTCAGGACTATCTGTTAAAGCTGACTGCCCAAATTGAGCCTCCTCTGTCAACGCCCAACTATTATCTAGGTTCCATCTTTCTACTCCATTTTCAAAGCCCTCATAAAAAATCATTTCAGGTTGCCCAATTGAATATTGAATAGTGTCTTGGCGAAGAAAGCTATTATCACAATCGATTTGAAGAATAACACCTGAAACTATACCCTGTGGAGTCTCACTATCAATCATGATATTTAATAATAAGTTATCTGAATCTTGAGCATCTAAATCACTTATAATAAAAGGCTCTGAATTAATTATTGTCCAGTTATTCAATGGAGTATAACTTATTTCAATATCAGAATCAGAGTTTATTAAACCTCTGTTTTTAATAGTCAACTCAATCTCAAGTTCTTCTCCTTGTAAAATAAAATCTTCAGTGATTTCATAAGAATCAATAATTATATCGGAGCCGGCAACAAAAGCAAAAACTTTATTTGGATGGAATTGATCATCACACAATTGAATTATTTCATTTTCTGAGGGCCAAAATCCTTGTGCTGGAGTGCCCACCTCAGGAGTATATGCAATAATATTTTGATCGCCATATGTCCAATCAACAGCATCTCCATTAACTGTATATCCAATTAATTGGCTTCCAGTACCTACTCCATAACCATTATATCTAGCCATCTCGTTACCAATCTCTGTTAAAGTTGTAATATCTGGCTCAGGAGGCATAGAAGCATCTCCAAAAGCATGAATATAAACATTTGAATAGGAATGATAATGCAAAATATTTTTAAAATTACGCTCTAATATAAAATCTCGAACTATTTGTGTCTCAATTTCAGAGAAAGAAGATGCACCACGATAAACGTCCGAACATTCATCCGGTGAAGAACCAGTATTATTAGCTCCCCAACCAAAACCATAATTTCTATTAAGATCAACCCCTCGACTTGTTCCGTTACCGCACCCTGTATCAAATCTATTTTTCCGGTGCATACCTCCACCATTCGGCTCAATTGATTCATTATAAACATATCCGTCAGGATTAATAACGGGTAAAAACCATAATTCTCGATTATCGACTAAATAACTAAGCTCAGAATTAGAACTATAACCTTCAGCTAATTTTTGTACAAAATAAAAAAGGTTCATCATACCAAGTGGCTCCCTAGCATGAGTCAGCCCAGTATATAAAACTTCGGGTTCATCTTCTTCTACATTAGGATTATCCGAAACCTTAAAAGCCCAAATATCTCTGAGTTCTGTTGATTGCCCCAATATGATTTTTTCAGAAATTATATTGGGATACATAGAGCGCAGCTCCTCAAACCTAGTGTTTAATTCACTCCAAGTGTAATTCCCTTGCATTGAACCTAATGGGAAATCTCTAGAGGATTCAACAATATTTCTAGACTTATAATACTGAGTTAAATCAGGAATTTGGATATCAACATTCAGACCTTCTGATAATAGTCCATCTAATTGTTTAGAATTAATAATTAGATCAAGATAAAAACCTTTTTTACCAGAAGAATGATCAAGAGGTATACCTAAACTTGTAACTATCTCCAGATTTTTATTTGTGGGCCCATAAAGACGTATCGATTGA
>JAOLAV010000057.1 GCA_028338895.1 Fidelibacterota bacterium | reverse complement strand
TGAGTATCGATGTATTCTGAGATTTGGTTACCAATTTTTGTGTTAGCTCTTAGTCTATACTTCTCCCCATTTTTAATTTTCTGAATTAATTCTTTCATAGTCAAAGTTTCTTTATCTGAATTAGGATTTAAAGATGTTACACTTTGATTACAAAAATTTTTAAGGAGGAATTCTAAATCTATATTACTTTTAATGAGGTTTCTAACAATAAAGGGTTCTTTATTATTGTGAAAGAATGATTCTATTTCTTCTTTCGAAGAAGGGTCTTTAAAGGTTTTAATATTTTCTAAAATTATTCTAACTCCGACATAAATCCCCGATCTAAGCGGGGTTTTATGTCGGTCTCTCTTTAGAGCTTCTCTAAATTATTTTTAATTTCATTATAATCGGGCTCTACTCCTGGATTTGGAGCTATCCATTGATACTTTACGACTCCACCTTTAAGGATGAATACAGCTCTATTAGAGCAGGTATATCCTTCTATTCCCCCTAAGCCCTCAAATAGAACATCATAAGCTGTCGAAACGGTTCTATTTACATCAGATAAAAGATCAAATCCTAATTTATATTGCTTCGAGAAACTTCCATTTGCCCATGGTGAATCGACGCTAATACCTAAGACAGTAGCATTTAATTCATTGAAAGATTTCAGATTATCCTGCAATGCACACATTTCAGTGTCACAGACACCCGTGAACGCACCAGGATAAAAGGCTAGAACAACAGTTTTTTCTTCAAAACTAGATAAGGAAACGTCCTCTTTCTTAGTGTTCTTAAGAGTGAAATCTGGTGCATTATCATTTACATTTAACATGGTCTATTCCTTTTGGTAATTGGTTAATTATTTATACAAATTTAACAATTATAATACTAAAATTCTTCTTTTTTATAATAGTAATAGGAATTATTACTATTAATATTTTATATTTTAATATGAGGTTTAGCCATCAAAGAGAAGTTATAAAAGAGATTTTATATGCCACGAATTCACACCCCACGGCAGACTGGGTTTTTAGTAAAGTTAGAATGTCAATTCCAAGTATTAGTCTGGGTACTGTATATCGAAATCTTAAACAATTAGATTATTTAGGAGTAATAAAAACTATTTATGATGGTCCGATTACAAGGTATGATTGGAATAATGAACCTCACGACCATTTTAAATGTAAGAAATGTGGCGCTTTAGTTGATGTCGCACTTTCTGATTCGAGTATAAAAGAAAATATAAAAGATAAATTTAATTTTAAAGTTGACGATGTAGAAATCACCCTAATCGGGACTTGTAATAAACATTTAAAAATAAATAAATAAAATAAAAGGAGTTCGAAATGTCATTAATTAATAAATCTATTAAGTCATTTACCGCTGATGCATTCAAGCCTGGCGAAGATGACTTTGTAACTGTAACAGAAAAAGATCTTGCTGGAAAGTGGGCTATTTTTTTCTTCTATCCTGCCGACTTTACTTTTGTCTGTCCAACTGAACTAGGCGATTTAGCTGACCATCATGAAGAGTTTGAAAAACGTGGCGTAGAAATTTATTCCGTTTCAACTGACAGCCATTGGACACACAAAGCATGGCATGAATCATCTGAAACAATCTCTAAGATTAAATACACAATGTTAAGTGATGATCAATTTCATATTTCTAAAAACTTTAAGGTTTTAAGAAAAGGTGAAGGCCGAGCTGATAGAGCTACATTTATTGTTGATCCAAATGGCGTTATTCAAGCAATGGAGCTTACTGCTGAAGGTATTGGAAGAGATGCTGCTGATCTTTTAAGAAAAGTCAAAGCAGCTCAGTATGTTCATAACAATCCAGATGAAGTATGTCCTGCTAAATGGCAAGAAGGTGAGGACACACTTACTCCATCGTTAGATCTATCAGGGAAAATCTAAAAAAATACCTATGAGTAGTATTCCAATAAATAAGGAAATCCTACAAGCGGTAAGTAATTATACTGCCAGTCTGAAGAAGCCTATTCATTTAATACTTCAGACTGGCGAGCATAAGAAAAGAAAAGAGCTCGTTGGTTTTTTAACTGAAATTTGTAGTGTCTCTGATAATTTAATACTTGAAGAAAAAGACCAAAATGCTAATCTACGTAGTCCAATAAGTTTTTCGATTGAGGTTGATAAGAAACCTACAGGCATTATCTTTTCAGGAATACCGAGCGGGCATGAATTTAATTCTTTAATACTTGCTATCTTGCAGTCCGGCGGTTCTGAAATTAAGCTTGATGATTCTATTAAAATAATGCTACAGAACATTCAAGAAGTGCTAAGGTTTGAGACGATTGTCAGCCTTAGCTGTCATAATTGTCCGGATGTTGTTCAAGCATTAAATCAATTCTCTTTATTAAATAAAAATATAAGTAATGAGATGATAGACGGTGGTTTATATCCTGAATTAATGAAAGAAAGAGATATTCAGGGTGTCCCATGTGTTTATCTAAATGGTGAAGTTTTTGTTTCAGGAAAATCTGATATTTCAAAACTTATTACGAAGCTAGAAGAAGTCTATCCACATTTAAAACCAGTTAGCGCTGAATCTTTACCTCTTCAAGACGTTGTTATCGTTGGAGGAGGGCCCGCAGGTATAAGTGCTGCAATTTATACTGCAAGAAAAGGGTTAAACGTTACAATGGTTGCTGAAAATATTGGCGGCCAGGTTAAGGAAACAATGGGTATTGAAAATTTAATTTCTGTTTCGAGCACAACGGGACCAAAGCTAACAAATGATATGCAATCTCATCTACGTGACTATGATGTAACAGTGAAAGAGCATTTAAGAGTAAATGAAATAAAAAAAGGACCTATTAAATCTTTAGTATTATCATCTGGTGAAGTGTTGCAAACAAAAACAATTATAATAGCCACTGGAGCGAAATGGCGAGAATTAGGCGTTCCAGGTGAAAAAGAAAATATTGGTAATGGAGTTGCCTATTGTCCTCATTGTGATGGACCCTTTTTTAAAGGAAAAGAAGTGTCCGTTGTTGGTGGAGGAAATGCCGGCATTGAGGCAGCATTAGACCTATCGGGCATTGTAAAATTAGTCACCGTTTTAGAATTTATGCCGGAATTTAAAGCAGATAAGATATTGCTTGATAGAGCAAAATCTAAAGTAAATATTAAACTGATTTCAAATGCCGAGACCAAAAAAATTATATCCAAAAACGGTAAAGTTATAGCAATCCAGTATAAGGATAGAAATACTGACGCAAATAATCAAATTGAAATCGAAGGAGTTTTCATTCAAATTGGTTTAATCCCGAATAGTCAATTTTTAAAAAATATTGTTAATTTAAGTAAGCACGGTGAAGTGATCATAAATGAACATGGAGAAACTTCTGAAAAAGGCATATTTGCGTGTGGTGATGCAACAACAGTGCCATACAAACAGATTATTATTTCCATGGGAGAGGGTGCAAAAGCAGCATTAAGCGCTTCTGATTATTTAATGAAGTTTATGCCTATAAATCAAAATGATGGAGCCTCAGTTAGCGCTTAATTGATTTAATGAATATGGTTATATCTAAGGATACTGATAGAAAGCCACTTTTCAACATCAAAGAACCATATTTTTTACCTATCAAAGATTCAAATAAAACGTTTCCTTTGGGATCTATTTACTGTGTCGGACGAAATTATGCTGCTCATTCACTTGAAATGGGTGAAGATGACCGTGTCCCCCCCTTTTTTTTCTCAAAGCCGCAATGGACTATATCAAATACTGACGTAAAATATCCCTTAGATACAGTAGATCTGCAGTACGAAGTAGAGTTAGTTCTAGCGATGGGAGCTGATTCTGTAATATCTGGCTTTTGTGTGG
>JAOLAV010000054.1 GCA_028338895.1 Fidelibacterota bacterium | reverse complement strand
CATCAAGCTTTTCAAGTGGTGGTGAAATTACTAACAATCAAAAAGCAATGGATGTTAAGCATTATAACATAGACCTTAAAGTAGACCCTTTTAAAAAAACAATTGCTGGTTCTGTTATAATAACATTCTCAATTTTTAGAAACATTGAAAATATAGAAATTGATTTAATAAATAAATACACAGTTTCAGGGGCATTGATTAATGGAATGAGTTTAGCCTTTGAGCATAAAAACAATAAATTATTTATTTATAATCCAGGCATTGAACTATTTAAAGATCACTTTTTAGAAATTAAATATGTCGGTAGGCCACCCATATCTTCAAACCCACCTTGGGAGGGAGGTTTTGTGTGGGAAAAAAACACAGATGAAAACTATTGGATTGGACTTGCGTGTCAATCAAGCGGTGCAAATATTTGGTACCCTTGTAAAGAACATCCAAGCGATAAAGCAAATAGCGCAGAAATTAAGATCACGGTACCCAAACCGCTGAAAGTTGTTTCTAATGGGATTTTGCAATCGGTAGAATCTAGTTCTGGTCAATGGCAAACCTGGTATTGGAAGACAGATTATCCTATTAGTCCATATAATATTAATTTTACAATCGGATACTTTAAAATAATTGAAAAAATAGGCTATGTATTAGATAAACCTTTAAAAATGTATTTCTACGCTTTACCCAAAGACTATAAGAAAGGTAAAGAACTCTTAAATATAGCTGAAGATTATTTAAACTTTTATGCGAGAAATTTTGGCCAATTCCCCTGGATAAAAGAAAAGTTTGGTATAGTACAAACACCATATTGGGGCATGGAACACCAAACATCAATAGCCTATGGAAATAATTTTAAAAAAACAGATTTAGGTTATGACTTTTTATTATTTCATGAACTTGGTCATGAGTGGTGGGGAAATTATTTAAGCGTTAAGGACTGGTCAGATTTTTGGATACATGAAGGTTTTAATACTTACGCAGAAGCTTTATATATAGAAGAAAAATTCAGCTTAGAAACATCTATAAATTTCATAAATAAAAAATTTAAAAAAAGTATTAAAAATAAAAAACCAATATTGCCGAATAAAGGTGTAAAAATAGATTTTTTTGAAGATAATGATGTTTATTATAAGGGTGCTCATATATTACATACTCTCCGGTATCTTATCGGGAACGATATTTTAAGAGAAAGCTTAAAAGAATTTTTGTATATGCCCAAAGAATGGTCTAATAATCAGACGAACACAGATGAATTTATTTCTTTAATTGAAGAGAACTCAGGTCAAAACCTAAAATGGTTTTTTAATCGATACTTAAGAGAGAATGATCTTCCCCAATTAAATGTTAAGGAGATAATAATTAAAAATAAAAAATTTTTTGATTTATGGTGGGAAGATGAAGGATTTAAAATGCCAATTAAAGTTGTTTACAATGCTTTTGATAAAACAAGAGAAAAAAAAATAGAGTTAAATAACTCACCAAAGAGAATTGTTATTCCAATAAACTCAACTCTTATAATAGATCCAGAGTCATGGATTTTATTTAAGACTAACAATATTTCTAGTTAATCAGGTCTTTATGAAAACTAAAATAAAATTATTTATT
Organism: Fidelibacterota bacterium; assembly: GCA_028338895.1. GTDB lineage: Bacteria > Fidelibacterota > Marinisomatia > Marinisomatales > UBA1611 > JAOLAV01. Next base: position 2,649 of record JAOLAV010000054.1, on the reverse strand, counting down.
ACAGGGTCTTTACTCTTATCCGTTTCATTATTTGGTTTTTTAAAGTGGATAAACCCACCCTTACCTCAATATAAAGGTAAAATAAAGATCTCAAGTTTAATAGATAGCGTTCACGTATACACAGACTCGTATGGAGTTCCTCATATCTTTGCTAATAATGAAAAAGATCTCTTTTTTACGGCTGGATATTTAGCTGCTAGAGAAAGACTTTTTCAATTGTCTACTGTTGCTCTTGCTGTTAAGGGAGAGCTATCATCGGTTTTAGGGGATGATTTTATTCAAACAGATATTTATTTAAGAACTTGGAGAATACATTACATCGGCCAAAAAATGATTGAAACAATGGACGTAAAAAATAGAAAAATATTTGAAACATTTTGCGATGGTATCAATTATCAAATAGACCAATCTCTTAAAGACCTTCCACTAGAATTTAAAGTTTTGGGTTTTAAACCGTTATATTGGGATCCTTCAATTGTAGCTGGATATGCAAGAATGATGGCACATGAGATGCAAGGTTCTTGGAAATCCGAAATAGTTTTTGGTGCTATTGAAACTTACTTTGGTAAAAAAAAGTTACTTGAAATTATACCAGACTTAGAAATAGATCTTCCAACAATAGTAAATGGTTCTTTTTCTGGTTTAGAGCCTCTTTTAGGAAAAATACTAGATTCTGAAAATATTTTAAGGAATATCTTAGGAGAGGCATCCGCAGATATTGGCTCTAATAGTTGGGTAATATCTGGCGATAAAACGACTACAGGTAAACCATTTTTAGCAAACGATCCTCATCTTGCTTTTTCTCAACCATCAAGGTGGTATGAAATCCATTTAAATGGGGGAAGGTTTAATGTCTCTGGCGTTTGTTTGGCCGGTATTCCTTTACCAGTAATTGGGCAAAATGAAAAGACAGCTTGGGGCTTTACAAATACTATGGTGGATGATGTAGATTTTTTTATTGAAAAAATAAACCCAATAAACGAGAATCAATACAAGCACGGAGAGGAGTGGAAAAATATATTATCAGTAAAAGAGGTTATCCCATTAAAAAACGGAAAAGACACAACCATCTTAGTTCGTTCAACTCATCACGGTCCTTTAATTAGCGATATACACCCCCTCATTAATGCCGACAATAATGCTGTTTCATTTTCTTGGACTGGTCATTGGATTACTTCTGAAATGGATGCTTGGGTAAAACTCAATACTATGAAAAATTGGAGTGATTTTACTGAAGGGGTAAAAGATTTTGGTGTCCCAGGACAAAATATAGTTTATGCAGATATCGATGGTAATATTGGCTGGCGACCAGCAGTGTATATACCGATACGAAGAGAAGGTTTTAGTATGTTACCCAAGCAGGGGTATAACCCAATTTTTGATTGGAGAGGAAGGGTTCCTTATTCTGAAATGCCTTTTATATATAACCCTAAAAAAGGTTTTATATCAACAGCAAACAATAAAACAATTGATAATAGTTTTCCATATTATGTCAGTGGTTTATGGGCTGATCCAAGTAGGATAAGAGTTATTAATAAAAAAATTAATTCCAAAGAAAAACTTTCAATGTTGGATATGAAAAATATTCAATTAGATTATACTTCAGAGTTTGCGTCATCTCTTGTTCCTGTTATACTAAAGATGGAAAAAGGAAATGAACCAAAAAATATAAAAAGGGCTTTTCAGTTTTTAAAATCTTGGGATTTTGTAGAGTCAAAAGATTCTGAAGCAACTTTAATTTTCCATTCCGTAGTAAAAAACTTAGTTAAAAATATATACTTTGACGAATTAACATTATTAGGTGACAATTTTTATTATGCTTTTTCAGAATTAAAATATTTTGTACATAGAAAGCTTAGGGAAATTTTTGAAAACCAAGAATCTTCCTGGATTGATAATATAAACACTAAAAGTAAAATTGAAAGTTTTGATGAGGTATTATATAAATCTATAATTGATGGTGTACAAGAAATTGAGGTTATTTATGGTTCAGATTGGACAAACTGGAAATGGGGAAATGCTCACACGATTACTCACAAGCATATATTATCAAAATCAAAAATATTAAATTGGATATTTAATTTAAATATTGGTCCTTTCAAATCTGGTGGTTCAGATAAAACGCCAAATGCTGGTGGATATGCAGTAAACAAATCATATGAACAAACTTCCGGAGCTTCCATGAGAAGAATTGTAAGTTTAAAGAATATGGACAAAAGTCAGTTTATTTTACCAACAGGACAATCAGGTATTCCAAGCAGCCCACATTATAGTGATCAGGCATCTTTATATAATAATGGTGAATATCGTACAACATTATTTGATAAAAATTCAATCAAATTAAGTGAGGGTATCAGAGAATTAATATTGATTCCATGATGTGGGTTTTGTTTTTATTGATTATCCTAGGGATAATAAGGCATAGGTTTTATTGGAGGGTTTCGAATAAAAAATTTTTAATAGATGAAAAAAAAGTTTTTATGTCTCACAGAGGGTATAAAAAAACATATCCTGAAAACACGATTGCTGCATTCATTGATGCTATAAGTATTGGATTTGAATGGTTAGAAATGGATTTAATGACAACCAAAGATGGGGTTGTTGTATGCTCTCATAATTTTGATCTCGAAACAGAAACTAATGGAAAAG
>JAOLAV010000053.1 GCA_028338895.1 Fidelibacterota bacterium | reverse complement strand
AAGAATTATAATGAATGAGATCAATTCTTTGCTCTTTATTTTTTTGTAGGAAAAAGCTATAAATAATCCCAGTAGAGTCAAAATTAATCCAAAAGCAAGTGTAAGGCCTTTTGTAAATAACGTAATTCTTGCAGACTTCAATTGTGAAATGATATTAGGGCTATACCTAGAATCACTTCCAGTTTGATATTTGGTAAATAGTTCACCAAATATCATGAAAAGAGTTATAAAAGCTAGAGCAAAAAAAAGTAGTTTTTTTATTTTCATAAAACTTTTTTTATCATTTATTAGTTCTAAAACAATATCTAAACCTTTAGCTCCTAATAAAGGGATTGTTATAGCTAAGAGAACGTATATCATAGAAGGAACTCTAAATTTTGAAAAGAAAGGTAAAAGGCTAAAAAAAGGTTTGTATAAAATTGGGAAAAAAGATCCAAATCCAGTTATTAATGTCAGTACTGTTATAACCCAAAAGACCATTATTTTTTTATCCGGCTTTTTTAAGAGTGTTCCTAAAATAGAAAATACTAGAGCAATTAACCCTAGGTAGTGCGTTGATTGAGTAAAAGGCATATACCCCCAATATGAACCTTTTTTTAAGTCAGCTGTATTTTGAAGACCATAGTGATATGGTAAAATAAATGATATTATTTCTTTAGGATGGAATGACCACCTAGTCGAATATTCCCAAGTTTTATCATCTTTCATTTGTTCATTATTATTCAAAACTGATTTCAATCCACGATCAGAATATTTTTGAAATTTATAAATTTCACTATAAGGATCAGAAACCATAATAAGAGATAGAATAATAGCTATAATAATTCCAAAGAAAAGCTTCGAAAATTTCGTAAAATTAAATTCTTTTTCAAAAATAGATATTCCAATGATCCATACAAAGTAAAATCCAATTAGCATCCACGTATAATATGCTATTTGAGGATGATTTGCCCAAAGCTGTAGAGCCGTTGATAGAGATAATAGTAAAATAGATTTTAAACTAGGCTTTTTTATATAATAGATAAAAGCAGCTATAACCCATGGTATATAAGCCATTGAAAATATTTTATTTAAATGTCCAGCATTGATTAACCCAAAGGTATATGGGGTCAGGGATGATATAAGACTTCCGAATAATGCCGCATTTCGAGAGATCCCGATTAATCGGAGTAAAATAAACATTCCAAGGCCTGATAATGACAAATAAAACCAAATTCGCATTCCTGGATTTAATAAAATTTGATTTCTGAAAAATTTAGTAGGGTCACCATTGGTGTATATATAGCCACCATAGGACGGCATTCCTGAAAATAGATTTGGAAACCATTGCGGAGTATCGTCATTACTAGCGAGGTAAGAATCTCGCCATTCATTTATGGGATATCTTTCTAATTCGTCATTAGTTGTAACAATCTCCCCAAAAAAGATCATTCTATATAAGAAGATTGCGGGAACTATTAGAAGAGAGAGTAATTGTAATTTATTTTCAACTAAGTTTTTCATAACTCTCTCCTTCAAGTTGACTAATTAGCTTTTCCCAATATTGTAGATCTCCACCTCTTTTTGTCTTCCAATAAAAAACTTCAGAACCGTACATATGGGTCATTATTAACTCATCATGTAAGAAAAAGACCTCAAACTCTTTTGCTATTTTATAAATGGGAGTATCTTCTTCAGCTAAAGTATCTCTGCTATATTTAGCTTCAAAGCAAAGAGGTTTAATATTAAATAAGGGTAAAGCCTCTATGATTTTATTTCCAGTATCAGGGCTTGTAATACCTGTTTTTTTTTCAAGCCACTTTACTAAGTTTCGCAGTTTGAAACTTTTATTCAAAGATTGCTTGCTTGAAAGAAATCCAAGTCGAATAATTTTTCTAAGAATACTATTTTTAACTTTTTTTAATATATTTGGAAATGGATAAAAAGAAAAATTTGTTTGTTTTAAATCATTTGTTTTAAAAAACATAAATACGACACTCGGATAGTCATGCACTTTTCCAACTTTCCACTGTGGATATGGTGCACCAATAATTAAAGACTCTTTTTTATTTAATTGTTCTAAAAATAATGTATCCCATTTTTCTCTAAATACATAAACATCCGGATCAATAATTAATGTATAATCCGATTTAATATTGAAGAAGCCAAGATCAAGTCCACCAGCATGGGAAACTGATCTTTGTAAATGATTTCCATCATTCATAAGGCTTTCAATATTTCTATTATTTCTTAAAATCTCTTTTAAAGCTTTATCTCGACCATTTGTATTGTCAACTATCAAAAATTGTAATGCATTGGGTTGATCTGATTTTTCTATAAGATTAGTAATCAAACGTTTTAAATGTTTAGAAGAAAAATAACTGACGATTAATATTGTAATATTTTTCATACTTTTATGATCTAAAATTATGAGATCAATGAGTCTATCTTTTTTTCTAAGGAAGTGATCTCTTTAGATTGTTTAAAATCTATGCCTGATCCACTAGTACTAATTGATTTATCAATGAATTTGTCTATAACAGCAGAATCAAAATCTCGGTCTAGAAATGAAAATATTTTTTCACAAGTAAGGATTGGTTCCTTTAATAATTGCTCAAAAGTACAATAAAAAACATTGAAATTTGATTTCAAAGAATAGTTTAATGCTCTTTCAGTATACGTTTTCCAAAGTTCTACTCCTTCATTAATAGGTAACCCATCCCTTTTATTTAGAGATCTAGCAACTGAGATTGCCTTTCTTGAAACAAAAATAATTTTCAAATCATTCATTATTTCTAACTCATTAAAAACATCATTCCAAATATTTATGGTCAAACAAGTTCGTGGGTCTTTCCAACCCCAATCATTAAAGTATTTATTTGATTGTAAAATTAATGTTTTCATTTTTTTAAATAATTTTTCAGAATGAATAGAATTAGGTATAACAGGATTAAGTGACTTAACATTATAATTAACTTTTTTCAACAATAAATCATTGAGCTTTCGGAAATCATAATTTTCATAAAATCCTTTTGGGTTTTGAGCTAATGGGCGCGGCCAAAAATTCTTATATGTCCCCATAGAAATATTATTTAAATGAAGAACTCCAGCAATTGTAGATGTTCCACTTCTATGCATACCTAGAATAATTGTTATCATTTATAATAATTCTTATTAAAACCAATTAATTCATTTTTATTAAATATAAACCTTCTTATATATGCTTGAAGAAACCCAATGCCATAACCCATAATTTGAATAGGAATCACTAATAAAAGCAGTGGCAAAATTTTGATTTCATTTTTAATGTATGCTCCATAAATGGATAGAAAAAGAAGTGGTAAAAAAAAGATTAACACTATAACAAGAACAGATAAATTTAGAGAGCTTAATAAAGGAAGTGATATAATTGTAACCAAGATAGAAAGTGTTGGTAAAAAGTGTATTGGTTCAAGCATGTCAGAATCAATTTTTCCTAAATTGACCCTTGCAACTCCCCAATTAAAGACTTGCTTGAAAAATTGTTTTAATGAAGTTCGTCTTCTATGATAAACTAATGCTTTCTTTATAAAACTTATTTTTGCTCCAGCCTTTCTGATACGATTACTGAACTCTATATCTTGACCGTGCCGAAGGTTACCAAATCCACCCACTAAATTATAAATTTCTCTAGATATTCCCATATTATGTGTTCTGGGAAAGAATTTTGATAGCATTTTATCACTGTGCCCACGTATACCACCAGTTGTAAACATTGATGTCATTGAGTAATCTATTGCTTTTTGTAAGTCCGTGAAGTCTTCTTTTGCTCCATCTGGGCCACCAAAAGCCCCAAACTTATTTTTTCTAAAATCATTTAATATTAACTTAATCCAATCAGGATGTGCTTCACAATCAGAATCAATAAAAAGGATTAAGTCTCCACTACTAGTTTTTAGTCCATGATTTCGAGCAGCTCCAGGACCTTTATTTTCTTGGCTAATATATTTTATCTTATAGTGCACTTTTTCCTTCCATAATTGGACTAATGCTTTTGTACCATCTGTTGATCCATCATCCGATATAATTAATTCAATCTTTTCTAAATTTGTATTTTGTTTTTCTATTGAATGAAATAGATGGGCTAGTTCATTCGCTCGATTATAAGTTGGTGTTATAATACTGATCAAGAAAGCTGAATCCATATTAGTTTTTCCATCCTGATAGATTCCAGCCTAAGAGTTTTTCTAAATCACAAATATCATCATGATAAAGGTTCTTTAAAAGTTCAGAATCAACACTATTCATATCTCTTTTATATTGGCGAGTATGCACTTCTTTATGCTCGATATTCTCGAATGGAGATATCGATAAAAAGAAGCTTAATTCATTCAAAACTTCTAAAGGATTATTCCTTAAAGCTTCATTTTGGATTACGAAAACTTGATTCTGATCAAAGTATTCAAATATTCTTT
>JAOLAV010000052.1 GCA_028338895.1 Fidelibacterota bacterium | reverse complement strand
TAAGAGTTGTAATCCTTCTTATTTCCATTCTTATTGATGCATAAAATTTTAATGCTCTTCCACCTGAAGTTGTTTCTGGGTTTCCAAACATGACTCCAATCTTTTCACGAATTTGATTGATGAAAATAACAGTTGTATTTGATCGACTTACAGTTCCTGTTAACTTCCTTAATGCTTGAGACATTAATCTTGCCTGAAGTCCAACATGATGATCACCCATATCTCCTTCTAATTCAGCACGAGGCACTAATGCTGCAACAGAATCAATAACAATAACATCTACAGCGCCACTTCTTACAAGGGTATCACATATTTCTAAGGCTTGTTCACCATGGTCTGGTTGTGAGATTAACATCTGCTTTATATTAACACCTAATTTTTTGGAATATTCTGGGTCTACAGCATGCTCAGCATCAATAAAAGCGGCATAACCACCAGCTTTTTGTGCTTCTGCAACAATATGTAGCGCTAGGGTAGTCTTTCCTGATGACTCAGGTCCATAGATTTCAATTATTCTCCCTTTTGGTACACCGCCAACCCCAAGTGCAACATCAAGTGATAAACAACCTGTAGGTATAGAATTATCCATTGTTAGAACATGGTCTTCACCAAGTCGCATAATTGAACCTTTTCCAAATTGTCTATCTATTTGAGTAATTGCAAGATCTAAAGCTTTATCTTTTTTTGTTTCTGTTGCCATTTGGTCTCCTAGAATGATTCCCCTAGAGGGAATGATTTAATTAATGTATATAATGCTCCTGTAGGAAGCAATTCACTACTAAAAAAATGAATACGATCTGCCGAGAAATTAATTGGATCATATGTTGAATTCAAAAATAAATCAATATTGGGTGTCTTTTTTTGAGGATATTTTATTCTAGCTATTGTAATATGCGGTGTATAGCTATTTTCTTCTTTCTGAAATCCAAAGCCATCAAGAAGATTCTCAAATTTCTCTATAATATCTTCTAATGGTTTTAGAACTCCGGAGATTCCTAACCATAACACTTTTGGCCTTTCTTTAATAGGAAAACATCCTGTTTCTTCTATCAGCAGATCAAAAGGTTTTAGGGTCTTTGTCACTTCCTCAATTGCTAATAGAAGCTGTGGAATTTCTGATTCAGGCGTATAATCTAAAAACTTTATAGTAAGGTGCAGGTTTATGTTTCTAACCCAATTTACTTTAAACTCTTCATCAATCGTTGAATAGAGCATATTTTTTTTTGATCTAACAGCGGCAGGGACAGGAATGGAAAGAAATGTCCGTATTAGTTTTTCATCATTATTCACAAGCTAATCCTCACCATATTAAGTGCTGCTTGGCTAGTTTTTATTTTATTCTTTTCTCTATCTTTTCCAAACATAAATTTTTCTACTTTAGTTGTTTCTTGATTTGATAAACTTATAAAGACTGTGCCAACAGGTTTTTCGATTGATCCACCATCTGGGCCTGCAATACCGGTAACAGATAAACCGTAATCACTATTGAATTTTTTCATAATACCATAGGACATTTTCATAGCAACTTTCTCACTAACAGCTCCATATCTCTTCAATAAGTCTGAGGCCACGCCCAAGATTTCTTGTTTCGATCTATTACTATAGGTGATAACACCTCCTTTAAAAACTTCTGAAGCACCTGGTACATTAGTAATTCTATCACCAATTAAACCTCCTGTGCATGATTCAGCAATAGCTATTGTTTTTCTCAACCTAGAGAGGTTCTTAACAATAATTTCCTCCATATTATTTTTTTTATCTGTGTAAGTGGTATCGCCTAAGAAATTTTTTAAAGCTATAAATAGATGATCAACTTTTTTAGCAGATATGCTAGAGATTCTGATATCGACACCATGGAGTGAAGGATAATAGCCTACTTTACATTCATGTTTAGTTTTGGTTATTTTAGAAATATTTTCAGCCAAAGAAGATTCCACAACCCCAGTAGTTCTAATAATTTCCCTAAAAATAGGCGACTTAATATTTTTTTCAAACTGAGGTAGTATAGTTTGGGTCATCATTGACTTCATTTCATAGGGAACGCCAGGAAGAGAAAAATAGTTAGTATTATTTTTTAAAAATGAATATCCTCTAGCCGAACCAATAGGGTTTGCGATGGTCTCTCCCATAGATGGTTTTATAGCTTGACTCTTATTTGATTCTACTATTTCTATACCTAGCTTATGAAACCTTCTTTTTAATTTCTGCCAATAATCTTCATCAAAAATCTCTTTAACCTTAAAATATTCAAAAAGAGTTTTTCTAGTAATATCATCATCCGTTGGTCCAAGTCCACCGGTAATAACAATATATTCAGGTTGAGACTCGTTCAAATAGTTTAGTGCTTGAAAAATTTCTTCTTTCTGATCTTTGCATGTTATTTGCCTAGATACATTGCAACCAATCTGAGTTGATTTACGACTAATCCAAGAAGAATTTGTATTTATGGTATCACCGGCTAAAAGCTCATCGCCTATCGATAGAATAGAAATGTTCAAAATTTAAAGTATAAAAGACTTTGAGTTAATAGACAGGCTAAAATGCCTGCTACTACATCATCCATCATTACCCCAATCGCATCATGCATATCATCCATTACTTGGACAGGGCCAGGTTTAAAGATATCAAATATTCGAAATAAAACAAATGCAACCAAGCCCCATGTTATTGAGTGAGGAACTAAATATAAAGATATCCACATTCCTACCCATTCATCTATAACTACTTGCTGCGGGTCATGGTTTTCCCAGACACTAATTAGTACATCCGTTACAACGACACCAAAGAAAAAGATAGCACCAGTTAAAAGTAAAAATAAAGGATCACTTATTGTAGGCTTTAAGAAATACCAGGCCACCAGAGCAGCAAGGCTTCCAAATGTACCAGGAGCAAATGGAATTTTACCAACATAGGCAATCGTACCAAAGAATTCAGAAAATTTAAATTTTATATCATTAGTCATTCTGAAGGAAACCTTTCAAGGCATTTCGATTGGAATAAAGGTAAGTGAAACCTGTAAAAACTGTAAAAAATGTTACGAATAATGTCAAATTATGAATAAGACTGTATTCTTTAATTATATCGAGAACAGGCATAGCCCAAGCAAGAGACAACCCCTTAATTCCTAAGAATATTAAAATAAAACTAATTATTATCATTTGAGTCGCTGTTTTAGCTTTTGCAATGGTGGAGGTAACCATAGAAAAGCCTTTTTGCTCCATCGCCATCCTTAGGCCAGTTACAAATAAATCTCTGAAAAGTATTAGCCCTACCATCCAGAACTCAATAATACCTAATAAAGCAAAAGAAATAAATGCAGAAGAAACTAATATTTTGTCAGCCAATGGATCTAAAAATTTTCCTTCAGGTGTAACTTGATTGTACTTTCTTGCGTGGTAGCCATCATAAGCATCCGTTATACTAGCAATAATAAATATTGCCAATGCGATGGAGTGACCGTAACGATGATCTGAAAATAGAAAAAGTATAAATACAGGAGTGAGTAAGATTCTAAATAGAGTAAGGATATTTGGTATATTTAAACGGATGTTCTTCCCTCCATGGCTCTTACCAATGTCGCTTCATCAATATAATCTAGATCACCCCCAACAGGAAGCCCTCGAGCAAGTCGAGTTACTGTGACTTGTTTATCTGTTAAAATTTCACTTAGATAAAGAGAAGTTGTCTCACCTTCAACACTTGAATTAGTAGCTAAAATAATTTCCATTCCAGGAGTTAAACGTTTAATAAGACCATTAATATTTAGATCATCAGGGCCCACTCCATCAAGCGGTGAAAGGACACCACCAAGGACATGATATTTACCCTTAAAGCTATTTATTTTTTCAAAAACGAAAACATCTTGAGGGTTTTCAACGACACAAAGTAAATCTTCATCTCTGTTTACATCTTCGCAAATTAAACAGGTATCACGTTCTGTAATTCCAGAACAGATTTGGCAATCCCTAACTTTTACTTTCACCATCTTTAACGCTTCAGAAAAATGAGAGATTCTTTCACTATCAGTATTAAGAACATGAAAGGTCAGTCTTTGAGCTGTCTTACGACCTACACCAGGTAATCGAGAGAACTCATCAATTAATTTATTTATACTTTCGGGAAAAGTCTTCAATTACATCCCTGGAAGCTTCATTCCACCGGTAACAGAATTCATTTTTTCTTGAGAATCAGATTGAGATTTTGCAAGAGCTTTATTTACAGCTGATATTATCAGATCTTCTAGCATCTCTTTACCTTCTGAGATAGCATCTTCTTCTATTGATATATTCAAAACTTCCTGCTTTCCATTAACTTTTACAGAAACCATTCCGCCACCTGATTCTGCTTCAACAATCATATCAGAGAGCTCACTTTGAACTTCTTCAATTTGTTGCTGCATCTGCTGGGCTTGCTTGAGTAATTTGGACATATTTCCTTTAAACATTTTATCTCCTAACGTAATATTTCACCATCGAAAATATCGACAACCTTATTAAACACTTCTTCATCTTTCGGATTAGTTTCACTTTGAGAAACTCTTTTTTTAGAACTATTTTTAAAACTTTCTATATCATTCTTTTCAAAATTAATTTTAAGCTTAGTATCGGTCACTTCAAACAAAATACTCTCAATTAGCGGCATACTTCTTTCCATGGCTTTTACATTAAAACCTGTTTTACGATCTGCTCTTAATTGGACAACACCATTATCTATTGATATAGGTGAGTAATCTTCTATGATAGCACCAATAGAAGGTTTATCAACATTAATTTTGGTTATTATGTTAAACCATTCGGTGTT
>JAOLAV010000051.1 GCA_028338895.1 Fidelibacterota bacterium | reverse complement strand
TACCATTGAAACCATTAATATCTGTACAGGTAGCTTCATCAATGGATGGTTCACAATTTGGTATTGCAACTCCATTATTATCGAGACATTCACAGCCTCCCGGCAAAACCATTGGCACTGAAATAGAATTCGAACCAAGCACTAAACTATCCATCGCTGTAAGAGTAAGATTTGGCGCCGTGGTGACAGGTTCATCAAAAGTTGCCGTAATAGTAACAAGAGAGTCTGCAGTAACAACTTCTCGAGTATAGGTCATTGCAACCGATGGATTCTTCGTATCATAGGAATAATCAGTGATATCAAACTTCCCTATATTTCCCACAATATCTGTTGTTTCTAAGGAAACTGTATATACACCATCAGCCAGTACAAAAGCATCTCCTAAATTTCCAAGAGCACGGTCTCCAGAATCAAGCTCGGCTACAGTAAATGAATAACTCACAACAACAGCATTGTCCTGATAAAAATTTATCGCATTCGTTGCTAGTGGGTCTAAGTCTTCATTTATTGTCCATCCAAAATTATTTAAAACATTGTTAAAGGAACCTGAAGCTGGTGTTAAATCCGTGAAATCAGCTGGAAGATTATCAATTGTTACCTCTTTCCAAATAGGAGCAGAAATACTATTACCCGCTACGTCTTGAGCAAAATGATCTAGAGCAGCTAAAATACCATTCTCATTGACGTAACCGGATAGGTCTAAATCATATTTCCAAATGTTTCCTGCACCAGTATATACAAGAGGTTGATTATCTAAATTAGGGCTAGCTCCAGGAAACCGAATATCAATCCGAGGCGGGTCATTATCAGAGTCTAACTCTTCTTTGTAAGTAAATGTATAGGTAAGTATACCTGTAGCAGCATTAACTAAATAATCAGCATCTGAATAGTCAACCGTTGCTTGAATAATTGGAACTTTTCTATCAGCTTGCACAATTAAAGCATTTGCCGACTGCTTTCTTTGCCCAACTAAATCTTCGTGAATTGTAAAAAATCCAATAGCGATGGAGTCATCAGCAGCAGTAGCATAATTATACGTGAGAGTTCCGTCTAAGCACCCGCAATCAGCATCATTTCCAGATAGCGCCCAATCATTTAAATACCAATTTTCAAATTGTGCATTATTATTGCTATAGTCGGCAACGACAATTAAAGGAAATTCAGTTGAAGGCTCTCCTTCATCGTAAGCACCATTGCCCTCCCCAAAATCATTCGTTGCTTGAATTCCGTCAGGTCCATAATCATCAAAGTCAAATATTCCATCATTGCTTACGTCTGTAAAAGTATAAAGCTTCCCAATAAGTCCCGAAGTTATACCTGGCATATCAATGGATATAGTACTCGCATTGGTAATATTATCTGAATCACTTTTCCCTGTGTCAGAAAGAGGTTCTAGATTTGGATCACCTGGAACATCAGGAAACGTCAAGTCAACTTGGAGAGGTGTTAAAGGATCACTTTCAGCCGATACATTACCTGCAGCATCAATAAGTTTGTAGGTCATCGTATAATCAGCGGCTTCAGAAAGCTCTTTACCTACAGCTACAGCAATATTTCCAAATTCTTGATTTAGGACTTTTATGGATCTTCCAACAATGGACTTTGTAATACCCGTTTGAGCATAAAGAATTAAGCTATCTGGCTCGAACGCACCAGTTAAGGTAAGGTCAAAACTAGGATTTTGAAGGTAAGTCTTATTATCTGCTGGAAATTCACCTGTATCGGTTGCATCTGTTAAATCTGGTAGTGGTGGAGTTGTACCAGAAAGTGGTGCTGTAGTATCTAAGGTAACCACTAAAGGTACTGGAGAAGCTATCGATTCGTTACCAGCAGCATCTTTTAATGTAGCATAAAAAGTAATAGCTGCATCGGCTGCTGCCGTTAAATCTTGTGCTAAAGTAATAGTCGAAGCAGCTGGAAGTCCTCGTGCTTTTACAGAATTGTTAACATCATCATTATAAAGAGTCACTGAATCTGTGACGGAAACATTAGAAATAAGAATATTTGGAGTCGTTGCATTCGTAAGATTATCAATCGTCAAAGGGTCTGTTGGGTCTGTTGGATCACCTCCTGTGTCAGAAGCATCCATTAGATCTAAAGTAACCAAACTCGCATCGGGTGGGGTAGTATCTACCGTCACAACAAGAGTTACGGCTGTATTATCGTTGCCCGCAAGGTCTGCCGAATATCCAATTATTGTATAAGCACCATCACCTATATGTGGGAATTGATACGTTTTACTTCCAGCATCGCCTACAGAGACTAAACCATTAGGTTCTACAATATTCGTTATACCACTAACACTATAAGTATAATATAACTGGGCATAGTCACCTGCAGTAAAGCCACTTAATGTTATACTTAGGTTAGAGCTATTTGTTAAGTTATCAATAGTTAGAGGATCTGTTGCATCTAATGGGTCCCCACCTGAATCTGTGGCGTCATCTAGATCTACATTCAAGATATATAGTGGAGCAGTAACGTCCACAGTAATTGTTAGAGCAGCACTTGTAGCTAAAGATACATTTCCTGCATAATCGACTATATCATACGTAAAATCGTAACTTCCTTCACCAAGCGCTGATGCATCAGGAACAGCAATATCATGAAAGGTCTTAGAAGCGGTTTTCCGCGTAGATTCAATTAGGGTATTTGAGACACCATCATTGCTATACAAACGAATCAAATCAAGCTCAGCAAAATCAAGGCCAGTAGAAATTCTAAATGTAGGTGTTTGATCATTCGTTACATTATCTGAAGCATCTGCTCCTGTATCAAACTGTAAGACTAAATCAACTGGCGGCTCCCATGGCGTTGTATCTATTGTAATAGGAAGTGTATTATCAGAAACAAGTGAAACGTTACCAGCATAATCTGTCACAGTAAAAGACATTACGTACGGGTTATCTATAAGAACACTGCTTGTGACTGAGACACTTGTTCCGGTAGAAGTCGCTGAACCAACCAAAACATTTGTTGCATAAATTTTAACAATATCATTAGTAGAAACTGTCGAGATTGTAAGCGATGGTGTATTAACGTTTGTCAGCTCATCATCATCTAAAGCACCTGAGTCATCAGAAGTATTTAAATCCATGGTAATACCTGTCACATCTATTGCCGTTAAATCAACTTCAAATGCTAAAAGACCGGTCTCACCACATTGATTTCCAGCAAGGTCCGTAACTTTAGCATAAACAACATGAGCACCTTCTACAAAACCATTAATGATAATAGTCTCTGTTGTTGCTGTAATGATTTTAGAACCAAGTAAAGTATTATCAGCATCATCGTAAATTTCTAAGCTTTCACCAATAACTAAATTGGCAACACTAAATTCAAGACCTGCTAAGTTTGTTAAGTTATCTGTATTCAGCGTTCCAGTATCGTATGCATCTGTCAGATCAGGAGCCGTTGGT
Source organism: Fidelibacterota bacterium (assembly GCA_028338895.1). Classification (GTDB taxonomy): domain Bacteria; phylum Fidelibacterota; class Marinisomatia; order Marinisomatales; family UBA1611; genus JAOLAV01. The sequence continues at coordinate 1,618 of JAOLAV010000051.1, read as the reverse complement.
ATCGTTGGTTGCGTTCTATCTATGGTGACAATAACAGGGTCACTCTCTAAGGAAGTGTTACCTGCTGTATCTACAAGCTTATATGTAAAGGTATAAACTCCGTCGTTTAGAGCAGTTGTTGTAAATTGATCTGTTATGGGTTGTACCATTAGTTGGTTGATGACATTTTGATCTGACGCACCACCCTCTAGATCGTAATCAATTTGAACAGTATATTTTTGACCATCAGCTAGTCCATTTACTTGTAAAGTTGGTGTATTATCATTTGTAATATCATCAGTGTTATCCAATCCCGAATCTGAACCATCTATTAGATTCAATATTCCATTCGTCAAAGGAGCTTCTGTGTCTACAATTATACTTAATGACATAGAGCCAAGAGATAGATTACCAGCTAAATCACGAATGTAAGCGATTATTTCATAAGGCAAAACACTATTTGTAAGTGGTGTAGCATCAGGAACAGCTATACTCATCGCATCCACAGAGATAGTAAGAGAATCGTAGTCAACACCGTTAATATTGAGAATTAATTTTTCACCCGTACCCAAAGCAGGACCAGATGTCAAATTTTGAATCTCGAATATTGGAGTAAGCACAGTTGTGGTATCATCACTATCGGAAAAGCCCGTATCCGAAACACTTTTAAGATCTACGATAAGTCCTGTTGTAATTGGGGCTGTATTATCATAGTTAACCACAAGACCGTCTGATGTTGTGATCGCTGTCACACCTGCATTATCTGCTAAGTCTCTAAAATCAACCGTAAAAGGTACATCTATTTGTGAATCAGCATTCTGCATAATATAAGTAGCTGTCCAATTTTCATTGTCTGCACCCATTGTAGGCGTAACAGAGGTTCCCGAAATTGTAACAACTGGAGTTTGAATACTTTCTCCTGCAACAATCGTTAAAGTCAATTCATCAAAGAGCTTCGCTTTTGCGGTTGAATAATTATTATCACTGACTAAAGTCACTGTAGTTAATGTAGGAGTTGTTCCATCATATGTAATGTCCGCAAGATCCGTAGGAGCTACAAGCCTGGTTCCAGAGTTCCCAGCATAATCTTTATAATCTAATTGGAGTGCAATAACTCCATCTGAAAGTGATGGAACAGTGTACGTAGAACTCCAAAGAGCTTCTGTACCACCGGAAAATGGTGTACCACTTGCATTTGAATTTAAAAGAATAGTTGGTGATTGTAAATTTTCTGAGGCTTCAAGGTCAACCGTTATTACATCAAATTGTTTTGCCATTGTTGCAAGGTTGGCATTACTGGAGACATAGGTAAGAGTAGTAATTTCAGGAGCGGTTTTATCAAAAATAACTTCACTAGCATCTAATGTTTCAACTACCTGCACCCCATCATAACCATTAAGATCAATATAATCAATTGTAAACACAACAGCGCCTTCGGTATCACCATCCACCAAAGTGTAAGTCGCACTATATCTGTCCGTAGCAGCATCATAAGAGACTGCAGCGGCGTTACCATTAATGGTAACCGTGTTGGAGGACAAAGCTTCATTAGACTCAAAAGATAGAGTAACAAGAGAACCCGTTCTACCATAACCAGAAAAAGGGGCAGTATTACTATTATCTGAGGCAAGAGAAACAA
>JAOLAV010000050.1 GCA_028338895.1 Fidelibacterota bacterium | reverse complement strand
AATTTTCGTAAAAATAAGGATAACTAACATCTCTCATTTGAATATTCAACTCTTTATTATTGATTATTATTCCTGAAATTTGATTTTCTTTTAGTCCGAAAATATTTTGCGCTGTAACTAAACTTGTATAAGCTAGAAGACAAAAGAAACAAGATCATAGAGTTGCTGCTATAATTGGTGATGGATCGATGACTGGTGGCCTTGCTTATGAGGCTATAAATAATGCTGGTCATTTAGGAAAACAACTTTTAGTTGTTTTAAATGATAATGAAATGTCTATCAGTCCAAATGTTGGCGCGATATCTAGATATTTTACTAGACTAATCTCAAATCCAATATATAACAGAGTAAGAAATGAATTTTGGGATTTAACCGGTAAATTACCTATAGCTAGCGATAGGACACGTTCTATTGTAAAAAAAATTGAAGAGAGTTTAAAAGGCTTATTAGTTCCAGGTATTTTATTCGATGAATTAGGTTTTAGATATTTTGGACCAATTGACGGTCATGATCTCAAAGAAGTGATTAAAACGCTTGAAAATATTAAAGATATTCAAAATCCTGTACTTCTGCACATTTTGACTAAAAAAGGGAAAGGAATGGTTTCAGTGAATGTAGAGAATAATGAATATCATGATGATGCTGTAAAATTCCATGCTGTTAAACCAATTACTAAAACTAGTAACAAAAATAAAGTAGAAAAAAAGCTTGGTGATCAAATGGCAGCTAGTTTTCAAGATGTTTTTGGTAAGCTTGTTTGTGAAATTGCTAGGAATAGAAAAGATACAGTTTGCATAACTGCCGCAATGCGTGAAGGCACTGGATTAGTTCCATATTCAAAAGAGTTTCCAGATAGGTATTATGATGTTGGTATTGCTGAAGGACATGGTGTCACGTTTGCCTCAGGTTTAGCAGCTGAAGGTATTAGACCAATAGCTGCGATATATTCAACTTTTCTTCAGAGAGCATTTGATCATATTGTTCATGATTGTGCAATACAACACCTCCCAGTTATTTTTTGTATGGATAGGGCTGGGATTGCAGGCGAAGATGGGCCAACACATCATGGTGCACTTGATATTGCTTATCTTAGATGTGTACAGGATATAATAGTTACATCTCCAAAAAATGGTAATGAGTTTAGGGATTTATTATACACAGCTCTTAATATTACCAATAAACCCTTTACCATTCGGTATCCAAAAACAAGTTCCGTTGAATTTGATGAATCAGGACAAAGTGAACTCCTCGCAGTTGGTTCTTGGGAAACTTGTCAAAAAGGCTCAGATATTGCATTATTGGCTGTTGGACCTATGGTTTACACTGCTATCGAAGCTTCTAAGGAATTAAAGTTACAAGGGATTTCTTGTGAAATTATTAATTGTAGATTTATAAAGCCTATGGACATATCAACCCTTCAATCTATTAAATCACGTTTTAATAATATTATCACGCTTGAAGAGGGTGTTATAACGGGAGGATTTGGCGATGGAGTCGCTAGTTGGCTTCTTGAAGAAGGCTTTAATGGGAAACTGAAAAGAATTGGCTTACCGGATGAATTTATAGAACATGGCCCTAGAAATGATATTCTAAGTATGCTAGGTTTGGATGCTGAAGGTATTAAAACTTCAATTTTAAATATGCTTAAAATTAAAGATTCAGAATAAAAAAATATAATAATGTCAAAACAATTAAATCTTTTTTCAAAATCACATCTAAAATGGAAAAAAGAAGTTGAATCTCTTTCAAAAAGAGATGTTGACTTCGAGACTTTATCAGGTGAAAAATTAGAAACATGTTATTTCCCACAAAACCCAACAGAAAGCTATATGGATCAATTAGGATTCCCGGGTGAATTTCCATTTACTCGAGGCGTCCATGCTAATCTATATAGAGGCAAGCTGTGGACAATGCGGCAATTCGCTGGATTTGGTAGTCCTGAAGAAACAAATCAGAGATTTAAACAATTATTAAATAAAGGACAAACTGGATTATCCGTTGCTTATGATATGCCAACATTAATGGGCTATGATCCAGATCATCCTTTCTCGATTGGTGAAGTTGGTAAGTGCGGAGTTAGTATCTTTTCTTTGAAAGAAATGGAATTGTTATTCAAAGGGATTAATCTAGATAAGATTTCTGTATCTCAAACAATAAATGGTCCTGCTATTATTTTATTAGCTTTTTATATTGCCGCTGCAGAGAAGCAAGGTGTTGATTTGAATACAATCCAAGGCACATTACAAAATGATATTTTAAAAGAATTTACTGCCCAAAAAGAATGGATATTCCCTCCAAGACCTTCAATGAGAGTTATTACAGATATGCTCTCCTATTGTACAAAAAATATGCCTAAGTACAATACAATATCAATCAGTGGTTACCATATTCGAGAAGCTGGTTCTACAGCAGCACAGGAATTAGCATTTACCCTTGCAGATGGTTTTTCATACATTGAACATGCATTAAAAGCAGGACTAGATATTGACCAATTCGCACCAAGACTATCTTTTTTCTTTAATTCACATTTAGACTTTTTTGAAGAAATTGCAAAGTTTAGAGCTGCCCGTCGTATTTGGGCAAAAAGACTTAAAAATAAATACAATGCTAAAAATGAACGTTCTTGGAAACTCCGATTCCATACACAAACTGCAGGATGTAGTCTAACTGCTCAGCAACCAGAAATAAATATAGCAAGGACTAGTTTTCAAGCATTAGCAGGAGTTTTAGGTGGTACGCAAAGTCTGCACACAAACTCAATGGATGAAACACTCGCATTGCCATCTGAAAAAGCTGCAGAGATTGCCTTAAGGACTCAGCAGTTAATAGCCTATGAAACAGGTGTTGCAAATGTTGTTGATCCTCTTGGAGGTTCTTTCTTTATAGAGCAATTAACCGATAAGATTGAAGAAAGGGCTGAAGAGTATTTCTCTGAAATTGAAGTTTTAGGAGGTGTTATTAACGCTATTGAAGATGGGTATTTCCAAAGAGAGATTGCTCGTTCAGCTTCTGATTATCAAACTAAAATTGATAGTAAAAGGAGAATTGTTGTTGGTGTTAATGATTATATAAATAAAGATCAAGAAATTGATATTCCGCTACTTGAAATAAATTCTAATATTGAGAAAAAGCAAATCAATAATCTAACTAATCTTAAGAAGAATAGGGACTCTCAAAATGTTCAAAACGCATTGTTTAATATTGAAGAGGCTTGTAAAAGCGACACAAATTTAATGCTTCCTGTTATAGCTGCCGCGAAATCAGATGTTACTCTTGGAGAAATAGTGGAAGCTATGAAAAATGTTTATGGAGAGTGGGAAGAGTCATCTTCTTACTAGCTTCAATAAAAATATTATAATAATTCTTAGGAGTTTTAACAATGGAAAGAAAAATAGTACATGTAATTGGTACAGGTACGATAGGAGAACCATTAATAGGTCTTTTATGTGATTATAAAGATCAATTGGGGATTGATGAAGTAACATTTCATAAAAACTCAGCGCTTCGAGACGATAGATCTAAGGTAATTGATCTTTTAGAGCGTGGAGCAAGATTATCGGTAGATGATGGTAAACAAAATGAGTTTAAAAAATTGGGAATGGATCCAGATTTTGAAAGTATAGAATCAATCAAAAGATCTTCCGTTGTTATTGATTGTACACCAAAAGGAATAGGTCATTCTAATAAATTAAACTATTATGATAAATTTAAAAATGATGTAAAAGGATTTTTAGCACAAGGAAGCGAGGATGGTTTTGGGAAAAAATATGCCAGAGGTATTAATGATAAAGCTTTAGACCCTTCGGACCAATTTATTCAAATAGTCTCATGTAATACTCACAATATTTCATGTGTAACAAATACTTTAACCTTAAACGCTGATCCTGATAATCTTATTGAAGGGAAATATCTTTGTATCAGAAGAGCAAATGATTTAAGTCAACCTGATAGCTTTATTCCTTCGCCTCAAGTTGGAGTTCATGATAATCCTCAATTTGGCTCTCATCATGCTGCTGATGCCGCGAGTTTATTCTCAACTCTTGGAATGGACTTAAATCTTTTCTCTTCAGCAATGAAAGTTAATAGCCAATATATGCATGTTCTATGGTTTAACCTTAAAGTTAAAGAGCCCACAAATTTAGCCTCTATTAAAGAAAAACTTCATAATAATGAACATGTTGCAATGACCCGAAAAGATTTAACAAGTACAGTTTTTTCATTTGGAAGAGATCATGGTCATTATGGGCGAATTATGAACCAAACAGTAGTTGTTGAACAATCATTACATGTTAAAAATGAACATGAAATTTCAGGTTTTTGTTTTACACCTCAAGATGGTAATTCTATACTAAGTTCAATTTCCGCTGCTGAATGGCTTTTATACCCACACTCCTATGAAGATAAAATACAATGTCTTTCAAAACTTTTTTTCAATGTCATTTAATATCTGCTTTTGATGGATGGATCCAAAATTACTATTTAAAGAAGATATATTTTTTGATCGTTTTATTAAAAAAACTTTAGAGTTTAGAGAGCTTAATCCTGGCGATAAAATAGTTATTGGAGTCTCTGGGGGCCTTGATTCAATTGTTTTGCTTCATCTATTGAATGCTACAAAACAATACGATCTATTTATTGCTCATGTAAATCACAACCTCCGTGTTAAAAGTAATAATGATCAGTACTTTGTTGAAAAATTATCTAGAAAATTAGAAATACCTTTTTTTTTAAAATCTTTAAAATTATCCTCTCTTAAAAAAGGACAAAGTATTGAAGAATGGGGTAGGGAAAAACGTTATTCTTTTTTTAACGATATTTTAATAAAGGTAAAAGCAAAATGGATAATGACGGCACATCATGGTAATGATCAAATTGAGACATTACTTTTTAATCTATCTAGGAAAACTGGAGTAGCTGGATTAAGGGGGATTTCTAAAAAAAGAGACAATATTCTAAGACCGTTAATAGATTTTAGCAAAAATGAAATGCGTGAATTTTCTGGAAGATTTGGACTTGCTTATGTTCAAGATGAGTCTAATAATGATTACTCAATACCAAGGAACTATCTTAGAAAAAAAGTGATAGAGCCATGGGAAATTCAAAATAAAAATATTGTATCAAGCATAAATTCATCAATAAATATTTTTAAAGAATGGTATGAAGCGCTTGATAGCTT
>JAOLAV010000005.1 GCA_028338895.1 Fidelibacterota bacterium | reverse complement strand
ATTTATAGAAGGTGTTCCAAATTTTGTTGTAAGTGTTGCTCTAGTCAATAATGGGAAGCCGATTGTTGGTGTCTTATATAATCCGGTAACATTAGAATTATTTACTGCTGCAGAAGATGAGGGTGCGTACTTAAATAATCAACGTATTCACTGTGTCAAAAAAGAGAACCTAAAAGAAATGGTCCTTTTAAATAGTCGTTCCGAGACAAAGCACGGACTTTGGGAGCCATTTAAGAGTGTCTTCTACGAATTAAAACCTATTGGATCGGTTGCTTACAAGCTGGGCTTAACTGCAGCTGGTAAATCAGATATTTTTGCATCTCTTAGACCCAAAAATGAATGGGATATTTGTGCCGGGAATTGCATCATAAATGAAGCCGGTGGCAAGTTAGTAGATCTTAATGGTGAAAATAGATTATATAACCAAGAGAACACCTTGATTACACCGGGATTAATTGCTGGTGAGTATTCTTCTGTAGATAAAACTTTGAATGCTTTAAAAAGATAATGGAATTCACTCCTAAAGAAATTGAAGATTATTGCAAACAGTTTTCGACTGAAGAGAGTAAAATACTTTTAGACTTATCAAAAAAAACTTGGGAATCAGAAGAATCACCTCAGATGATTTCTGGATCTTTAATTGGCGGTCTATTACAAATGTTAATAAAAATTTCAGGTTCAAAAAATATTCTTGAAATTGGAATGTTTACTGGCTACAGTGCTTTAAAAATGGCTGAAGTGCTCCCAGAAGATGGTAGAATACACACCTGTGAATTAAATCCAGAGTATATAAAAACAGCAAAGAAATGGTTTGAAAAATCAAGTGCTAAAAATAAAATTTTTATTCATGAAGGAAAAGCACTTGAATCTTTGAAAAAATTTAATCCTGGATCTTATGATTTCTTTTTTATTGATGCTGATAAAGGAAACTATCCTCGATACCTTGAACAAAGTTTAAATTTACTTAAAGTTGGAGGTATTGGAGTGCTTGATAATATGCTTTGGAGCGGGAAAGTTCTAACTCCTAATGATCCAGATTCCATAGCGATTAGAGAAACTGCAAAAATAATAAAAAACAACCCTAATTTAGAGCCATTATTATTACCAGTTCGTGATGGTGTAATGATTTTTAGAAAAATAAAATAGTGAGAATTCATGTTAGAAGCGCCAGATAATGCTATAAAATGTTTAGATAAAGGTTTTGTTCGACTTGTTGATTCAATGGGTGGCGATGATGCCATCGTACAAGCGGCAAGAGTTAGCTATGGAAAAGGAACGAGTAAAGTTTCACAAGATAGAGGTTTAATTCGTTACTTAATGCGACATCGCCATACAACTCCTTTTGAGATGGTTGAATTTAAATTTCATTGTAAGATGCCAATTTTTGTGGCAAGGCAATGGGTTCGGCACAGAACTGCAAATATAAATGAATATTCACTGAGGTATTCAGAAGCGAGGGATGATTTCTATATTCCGAAATCAGAGCATATTCAATTTCAAAGCGCTTTAAATAAGCAAGGAAGAATGGGTGAAGTTTCCAAAGAGTTAAAAGAAAAAGTTCAAAACTATTTTCAAGAAATTTCTGATCGTAGTTTTCAAATTTATTCTGAATTGAATCAAGCTGGAGTTGCTCGTGAACTAGCAAGAGCAGTTTTACCCGTGAATTTATATACAGAATGGTATTGGAAGAATGATTTGCATAACCTTCTACATTTTGTTGGTTTACGTTCAGATAGTCATGCACAATATGAGATTAGAGTTTTTTCTGATGCTATGGCTGAATCTATTAAATCTGTCGCCCCATTTGCTTGGGAAGCGTATCAAGATTATGCTGTAAAAGGTCTACGGTTTTCAAGAATAGAACAAAGTCTGCTTGAGCAAAATTTACCAGATCGTGTTGTCGATGATCTTATTGGAGATGTTGATTATCAAATTACAGCAACTCTGCATCATAATAAACCTCGTGAAGATGGAGATCTTTTTCCTCTTTATCAAAAACAAGGTGGAGATGATACTCTGGATGATTTTAAGTTGAAATGGGATTCAGGAGAAATCAAAACTGGTAATGTTAGAGAGTTAAGAGAATTTAAAGAGAAACTAACTTCTTTAAAGTAAATCAGGTATTTCTAATCTGAGTATTAATCATTTTTTTAATTTTACTCAAATATATCAATGTTTAATAGAGCTGAGGTTATAGACAAAAACTTTACAGTAAAAGTTGAATCTGGTGAATTACCAAGCTCTAAATCCAATTTAGTTATAAATGATATAAATTTTGGAAAAAGTGATTTAATTAGAATTTTTGAATCAATGGTCTCAAGTAGGCATGTTGATATAAAAGCAAGATTGTTAAAAGATGAAGGCGCATGTTTTTACACTATTGGTAGCTCAGGCCATGAAGGGAATGCAGTTTTTGGTAATATTTTTCCTTATACCGATATGGCTTTTTTACATTATAGGAGTGGTCCTTTTTTTATAGAAAGGTCAAAACAAATTCCCAAGATGACACCTCTTTATGATTTGGCTTTATCTTTTATGGCTTCTTCAGAGGATCCTATTAGCGGTGGGCGGCATAAAGTTATAGGTAGTAAACTTCTTAATATACCTCCTCAAACAAGTACTATCGCAAGCCATTTACCAAAAGCGGTTGGTACCGCTTTTTCGATTGATCGTGCAACTAATTTAAGCCTAAAAGAAAGTACATTAGACTCAAGTAGTATTGTTTTATGTAGTTTTGGAGATGCAAGCTCAAACCATGCTTCGGCATTAAGTGCCATAAATACCGCGCGGTGGGTGATTGGCAAAGGTGGGCACGTTCCAATTATTTTTATTTGTGAAGATAATGGAACAGGTATCTCGGTAAAAACAGAAACGAATTGGATTGAAGATACATTTTCCAAAAGAGATGGCTTACACTATATAAAAACAGATGGACTACATTTAATTGATCTGATAAAAAAAGCTCAAGAAGCTGAAAAAATATGTCGACTTAAAAGAGAACCAGTTTTTTTACATATGAAGACAATTCGCTTAATGGGACACGCTGGTTCTGATGTTGAGGCTGGGTATAATTCTTTGTCAAACATACAATCTTCGGAGGAGAATGATCCGCTTCTACATGCAGCTCGCATACTGATAGAAAATAATTTATTAAACAAAGAACAGATCTTGAATTTGTATGAAAAAAAACGTGTCCAAGTTGAGCATGTTTTTAATTATTCTGTAAATAGGCCGAAGCTAAAAACAGCCCCGGAAGTAATGACTGCAATAACAGAGAATTGTGAAAGATCTTTGCTTCCAACCTATCCTAATGATTTTATTAGAAAAAAGAAATTTGGAAAAGAGTTTGTAAGAATTAATAAGCCTCAGCATATGGCCAAATTAATTAATTATGCTCTATTCGACCTTTTAATTAGGTTTCCTAATACACTTATTTTTGGAGAAGATGTTGCTATAAAAGGGGGTGTTTACCATGTTACAGCCGATTTGTATAATCAATTTGGAGCTAGGAGAGTATTTGATAGCCCTTTAGATGAAACGTCTATTATTGGTTTTGGAATAGGTTTTGCTCATAACGGGTTTATACCGATACCTGAGATTCAATTCTTAGCATATTTCCATAATGCTGAAGATCAAATAAGAGGAGAAGCAGCGACACTACCATTTTTTTCTAATGGTCAATTTACGAACCCAATGGTTCTGCGTATTCCAGGATTAGCCTATCAGAAAGGTTTTGGAGGGCATTTTCACAATGACAACTCATTAACTATTTTCAGAGATATTCCCGGATTAATTTTAGCTGTTCCATCAAATGGAGCAGATGCTGCCAGAATGTTAAGAACAGCGGTTAATGAAGCGAGCCAAAATGGACGTGTTGTAATATTTGTAGAACCGATTGCACTTTATATGATTAAAGATTTACATGAAGAAAAAGATGGTAAATGGAATTTTTTATATCCGAATATTGAAGAAGAGATTCCAGTTGGGAAGTTCAAGGTTTATGGTAGTGGGAATACATTAACAATTATTACTTACGGAAATGCTTTATACCTTTCTCTGCAAGCTCAAAAAGAAATTGAAAAAAAGATTAAAAAGAAAATAAAAGTTATTGATCTAAGATGGCTTTCAGATATTAAATTTTATTCCTTAGTAAAAGAGCTTAGTAGATGTAAAAAAGTTTTACTCGTTGATGAATGTCGCAAAACAGGTTGTCATGGAGAAGGCCTCTATTATGAGCTTCACAAAAGAGTAAATACAGATGTAAAAATAAGGTTACATGCAGCAGAGAATAGTTTTATCTCCCTTGGTGTTTCCGCAACGGCAACGCTCCCAAGTAAGCAGTCAATTATCGATCATTCAATAGAGCTTCTTAATGAATAGAAAGCGAGTCGTGGTTGTCGCACCTGGAAGAGGGACATACACAAGAGAAACAACAGGCTATCTAAAAAGTGGTAATTCTTCTTTAAAAAATCATATTTCTTGGATGGATAATCGTCGGAAAGAACAAGGGTTGAAAACCTTGTCAGAACTTGATAATGAATTATTTAAAGCAAAGAGCCATATGGTCGGTGAAAATGCATCCTCTCTTATCTATGCTTGTAGCTTGTCAGACTTTTTTACAATAGACCAAAATAAATATGAGATTGTAGCAATTACTGGAAATTCAATGGGCTGGTATACAGCATTATCTCTGAGTAGTGCATTAGAGATAAAAAATGGATTTGATCTTGTTCAAAAAATGGGATCAATGATGAAAGATGATATAATTGGTGGTCAAATTATTTACCCAATGATTAATGAAAAATGGAATTTAGATGTTAATAAAAGAAAAAATATCATAGAAAAAATTGAGCAGTGTGGTGCATTTATTTCAATTATTCTAGGTGGATATTTAGTAATTGGTGGCAATCAAGACTCATTAGATAAACTATTAAATATTCTTCCTAAAGAGGATAAGTTTCCATTCCAAATTCCATATCATGCTGCTTTTCATACTCCACTAATGAAGGACGTTTCTAAAAAAGCCTTTAAAAAAATATCAAAATCAATTTTTAATAAACCGAGTATCCCTTTAATTGATGGTCGAGGATATATATGGACTCCTTTTAGTACAACTTCCAAAGATCTTATGGACTATACTTTAAGAGAGCAGGTCTTAAGCTCATATAATTTTACCGCATCGATTGAAGTTGCCTTAAAAGAATTTTGTCCAGATAATATAATTCTCCTCGGCCCTGGAAATTCTTTAGGAGGAGCGATTGGCCAAATAATGATTGAGAATCATTGGTTAAGTATTGGGTCAAAAATAGATTTTGTTGAGAAGCAAAAAGAAGATCCTTTTTTAATATCAATGGGTGAGGAATCTCAACGAAGGTTGGTATGCTAGAGAATAGAAAAATTGAAATTCTTGATTCAACTTTAAGAGAAGGCGAACAAACACCAGGAGTTCTCTTCACGTTAAACGAAAAATTAGATATTGCCAAGAAAATTGATTTATTTGGTGTTGATTTTATTGAACTAGGTCACCCTGCAGTTGCGCCAGATATTTATGAAGCAGTTGAAGCGCTAAATTCACTTGAGCTAAATTCAAAAAAATAGTTCATGGTCGAGCTACAAAATCAGATATTAATGATGCCAAAATTTTAGATGTCGAATGGATTGGTATCTTTTACGGGACATCGCCTTTAAGTCGAAAATACAAACATAACGTAAATAAAAAAGAAGCTTTGAATCAAATTGAGAGTTCAATTAAGTACGCGAAAGATCAAGGCCTTAAATTAAGGTTTACCGCTGAAGATTCAAGCCGAACCGAAATAGATTTTTTAATCGAAGTTGGGATCCTTGCTCAGAAAGCAGGTGCTGATAGATATAGTTTAGCCGATACTGTAGGTTGTCTCACTCCAACAAAAATAAAAAATATAATAAAGAGAATAACCTCGCAATTAGACATTCCTGTACATGTTCATTGTCATAATGATTTTGGAATGGGTACAGCTAACTCACTTTCAGCTATTGAAGCTGGAGCACAATGTATTGATTTATCTATTAATGGACTAGGTGAAAGATCTGGGCTGCCTCCTTTAGCAGAGGTTGTTGCTGCATTGGTTAATATTTATAAAATAAAAGATCATTCATGGAAGCTAAAAATGATTCCTGAATTAACAAATATGCTTAATGAGATCTGTAACTCGAGTTCAAATTTTAACCAACCAATAATTGGGAAAAATGTATTTACCCATAAGGGTGGTATACATGCAAAATCTGTATTGAAAAATCCTAAGACCTACGAGCCTTTTTCACCAGAAATAATTAGTAGAAAAAGAAAGTTCGTAATAAACAAATATTCAGGAAAATTTATTTTAAAGGAGAAGCTTAAAAATCTTCAACTAAACCTGACAAAGGTTGAATTAGAAAATCTATTAAAAGAGATTAAATCTTTTAAGCTTAAAAATGACTGGTCAGATGATGAGCTCTATAACTTAGTAAATAATACTAAAGAGAGTTCATAGTCTTTATTTGTTCTACTGCTGCAAGACCAACTTCATAGCCTTTATTTTTATTGTTATTCCCAGATCGAGCAAAAGCTAAATCTTTATTTTGACAGGTCAAAACTCCAAAAAGAATTGGAATATTACTATTAATAGTAATATCCATCATTCCGTTAGAAACGGCTTGACAAATAAATTGATAATGATCTGTTTCACCTCGTATAATGCATCCAAGAGTTATTATGGCATTATAGACATTTTTATGAATTAATGAATTTGTTAACCCAGGAATTTCAAATGCACCAGGAACTTTGAAAATTTTGATATTATCCTTGCTTATATCTTTTTCTTCTAGTGCCTTCATGCAGCCTTTTAGTAGGCCCTCTGTTACAGGATTGTTAAATGTACTCATTACTATTCCAATCATCAGCTTAATAAGTGTCCTAGCTTTTGTTTTTTAGTCTTAAGATATTTTTCATTACTTTCTCCTGCTTCTATTTCTATTGGCTCGCGAGCTATAATTTCTAATCCATGTCCTTTAAGGCCAACTAATTTTTTAGGATTATTCGTTAAAACAGTAATCTTAGTTGCACCTAGATCTTTAAGAATCTGAGCTCCAACACCATAATCTCTAAGGTCAGGCTTAAATCCGAGTTTCTCATTTGCCTCTACAGTGTCTAACCCTTCTTCTTGAAGTTTGTAAGCTTTGATTTTATGTTTTAGACCTATTCCTCGTCCTTCTTGTCTTAGATAAACGATAATTCCAGATCCATTCTGGTTAACTGCGTTGATTGCTGCATCCAGCTGGTCTCCACAATCACACCGAAGAGAATGAAATACATCTCCCGTTAAGCACTCTGAATGCATTCTGACCAAAACTGATTTACTCGATAAATAATCACCCTTAGTAAGAGCAAGATGGGAGTGGTTATCAAAGATTCCTTCATATAAATGTAGTTTGAAATCTCCTAATTTAGTTGGAAGGTTAATTTCCTCAACTTTTTCTACTAATTTTTGCCTTTTACGTCTGAAATGGATTAAATCAGATATTGAGATAATTTTCAAGTCATGTTTTTCAGCAAATTTCTGAAGTCCTTCTCCCCTCGACATGGTACCATCATCATCCATTATTTCACAAATAACACCACTTGGTTTTAAACCAGCAAGAACAGATAAGTCAATACTGGCCTCTGTATGGCCTGCTCTTCTTAAAACGCCACCTTCTTTACCAACAATCGGGAAAATATGACCCGGTCGAGCTAGTTCTTTTGCTTTTGATTTATCATCAATAAGGACTCTAACCGTTTCAGAACGATCAAATGCTGAAATACCTGTTGTCGTATTTTCTCGAGCATCGACACTTACAGTAAAATTTGTTTCATGTAAGCTTGTATTCTTATTTTGTATTGGTTCTAAATCTAGTTCGGTAGCCCTTTCGTTTGTTAACGAAACACATATTAAGCCACGACCTTCTTTTGCCATGAAGTTTATTTTTTCTGGAGTGACTAGTTCTGATGCCATTACTAGATCTCCTTCATTCTCTCGATCTTGGCTATCAACAACAATAATCTGTTTTCCATTCCTAATATCTTCTATCGCCATTTCAATTGTACTAAATATCATTTTTTGCTCCCATGATACTTTCTAAGTATTTACCTAGAATATCTACTTCAACATTTATAAAATCACCGATTTTTTTCTCTTTCCAGCTTGTCACAGAGATAGTATGAGGTATTAGTGCCACTGAAAAAGAATTTTCAAATTTATTAGCAATCGTTAGGCTGATACCATCTAAACAAATTGAACCTTTTTCAACGATATATTTTTTAATCTTATTATTTAATTCAAATTCCCATACTGCTGATTTTTCATTGATTATAATTTTTTTGACTTTTGAGATTGTGTCAATATGTCCTTGGACGATATGACCACCCATTCTGGATGTTGGTAAAAGTGCACGTTCTAGATTAATAAGATCACCGATCTTCCATAATTTTGCATTTGTTCTATCTAAAGTCTCATTCACTAATTGTACGTTGAAGTAGTCCTCTTCTAAATTAGTAACTGTAAGGCAGATACCAGAACAAGATATACTATCATTCACTTTTAAATCAGATCGTACCTTCGATGCTTTTATTCTCAATTCTAGACCATCTGCATTTTTAATAATACCAGAAATTGTACCTGTTTCTTCGACTAGTCCTGTAAACATTAATAACCTTTTAAATATGTTACTTTTATATCATTATCAAATTGTTCAATCTTATTTAAAGTTAAATTGAGGTTATCCTTTAATTTTTTCATTCCATTATATAGAGGTTTTCCTTCTCCAATCATTTTAGGGGAATAATAAATTTGTAATTCATCGTATAAATTGGCATCAATAAAATATGAGATTGTTTGACCTCCACCTTCGACATATAATGATTGAATTGATAAATCATATAATTTTTTTAAAATAATACTTACGTTTTCAATCGGTTTTTTACTATTGAGTATATCTGAAAATACGATTGGATCTGACTTAAATACATTTGCTTTATGATCTAATTTGTTTTTTGGATCAATTATAATGATGCGCGGATTTTTACCAAGGCCATGGCTGGTTAATGATGGATTGTCAAATTCTATGGTTTTCCGACCTACCATGATTGCATCACAACAAGACCTTGCTTTATGCCCAGAAGTTCTAGATTCTTGACAAGTTATCCATTCTGAATTACCATCTTTTTCAGCTATAACTCCATTCAAAGTGGACGCAATTTTTAAAATTATATATGGGCGTTTTTTTTCAAAAAAAGTAAAAAATCTTCGATTTATTTTTTTTGCATTTTTAGAGCAGATCCCCGTTTCAACAATGATTCCATCCTTAATTAGTTTCTTTACTCCACCTTTTGCTATTGGATTCGGATCTAGATTAGCGATAACCACTCTTTTGAAAATATTAGGTGTGATTAAATCAATGCAAGCATCTGTTTTCCCTTTATGAGTACAGGGCTCAAGAGTCACATATAAGGTACATCCTTTTAATGTGGATGGCATATTTTCAATAGCCATTACTTCAGCATGTTTCCCCCCAAAATCTTGTGTATGCCCACATGAAATAATTTTATCATCATGAACGATAACTGCACCTACTTTTGGGTTTGGGTATACCTCAGGGAAAGCTTTCAGAGCTTCATCTAAAGCGACACTCATATATTTTACATCATTTTTATACATTATTTTTATGTAATTATGAATAAACCTTGATTTTTCAACTACTTTTTGGTCTTAATATTAATAAATAAATTTGGACAATTATGAAAGCATACGGACCTGATTTTTACAACATAACAGATTTGTTAACATCTGAAGAACTATTAGTACAAAAGACCGCTTATGAATTTGTACAAAATGAGTTTATGCCTCTAATACAAGAACATCACGAGAATGGGACTTTTCCGCTTGATCTGATACCTAAGCTTGGGCAACTTGGATTTATAGGTTCTTCATTACCCGAGGAATCAGGTGGATCAGGAGTCAGCAACGTTGCTTATGGTTTAATCCTTCACGAACTTGAAAGAGGCGATACTGGACTGCGATCATTTGCAAGTGTTCAAGGCTCTCTCGTAATGTATCCGATACATAAATATGGCTCAGATGAACAAAAGAAAAAATGGTTACCGGGCTTAGGATTAGGAACAAAAATTGGATGTTTTGGACTAACCGAGCCAAACTATGGATCGAATCCTGGTGGTATGGTTACACGATGTGTAAGAGATGGAGATGATTGGATCATTAACGGTAGTAAAATGTGGATAACGAATGGTTCTTTAGCTGATGTCGCAGTAGTGTGGGCTAAAGACGAAGAAGGCTTAATTCGAGGTTTTTTAATTGAGAAAGGTATGGCAGGATTTACTTCAAGTGACCTTCATGGCAAACTTAGTTTAAGAGCATCAATTACCTCGGAACTATCATTTAGTAATGTTAGAGTTCCAGATTCATCAAGACTACCCAATATTAAAGGTCTAAAAGGTCCTCTAAGTTGTCTGACGCAGGCAAGGTACGGAATTGCATGGGGTATGGTTGGTGCTGCTACTGACTGTTACAATACTGCCGTTGAATACTCAAAAGATAGAAAACAATTTTCTAAACCGATAGCTGGTTATCAATTAACCCAAGCAAAATTAGCTGAAATGGCTACCCAAATAACAGAAGCACAATTATTAGTTCATCGTTTAGGTAGATTGAAAGATGAAAAGAAGATGACCTTTCAACAGGTTTCTATGGCGAAGAGAAATAATTGTTCGATAGCTCGAGATATTGCAAGAACAGCGAGAGAAATTTTAGGTGGTAATGGTATAATGGGTGAATATTCACCTATTAGGCATATGGTAAATATAGAATCTGTTTTTACATATGAAGGAACACATGAAATGCATACTCTTATTTTAGGGCAAGAAATAACAGGAATACCAGCATACGATAATTAAAATATTTTTTAATTTCGTACTTTTATAAAAACTAAGACAGTAAACATCCTATTTTTGGGTGTTTATAAACAGAACTTTCTTTAAATATGCTTTTATTTAATATTTCAATTATTTAACCATCTAATATGCCAAACTTATTTTTTTTATTGCTCGTTATTTCTATTCTTACCATTATTCATGGTTATGTGATCACTCGGCTTTTGCCAGTATTTGAACTAGGCCAAATATCCTATTGGATAATATATCCTATTATTTTGATATTAAGCTTTCTTCCTATTTTTCCGATACTCTTAAGAACTCTGGGTTGGGAACATAAAATTATCGATAAATTTTCCTTGATTGGTTACACTAGTTTTGGTTTTTTCTCATTATCCTTCATGATTTTTGCTTTTAGAGATTTTACTTTGCAAATTATTTACTTTGCTGAAAATCTTTTTGGTGGTGATCCACCTATTGATAATTCAAAAAGAGATTTTCTAATAAAAATGAGTAGTATTGCTATCATTAGTTCAACAGGAGTTAGCTCCGCATTTGGATTCTATAATAGTAGACGTGGTCCAGAAGTTTTCAACCAAGATATTTTTCTACCAAATTTGCCTTTAGAATTTGATAATTTTACGATTGCACAAATTTCTGACTTGCATGTTGGTCCTACTATTAAAAAGACCTATGTTTTAAAAGTTTTAGAAACAATCTCAAAAATTAATCCAGACGTTATTGCTGTAACCGGTGATTTAATAGATGGCTCTGTTAAACACTTAAGAAAAGACTTAGAACCATTCATGGATTTAGTTGCTCCTTATGGCACATTCTTTGTCACTGGAAACCACGAATACTATTCTGGTGTAGATCAATGGTTAGATGAAACAGATAGACTAGGAATGATTAACCTGATTAATACAAATCAAATAATTTCTAAATTAGAATCAAAAATTGTCATTGCTGGGATAACAGACTTTAAAGCTCATCAGATAAAAAAAAGTCATAAATCTTCGCCTAAAATAGCATTGAAAGATGTTCCAAAAGATCAAACTCGAATTATTTTAGCTCATCAGCCAAATAGTATTTATGCTGTTAATGAAGAGGGTGCTGATTTACAACTTTCGGGACATACTCATGGTGGCCAATTCTGGCCATTTACCTATCCTACTAAGTTGGCAAATGCTTACCTCTCTGGATTGCATAACCATAATGGAACACAAATCTATGTTAATAGAGGTACAGGATACTGGGGGCCACCACTTAGATTAGGAGTTCCTGCTGAGGTAACATTAATTCGGCTCAAATCTACAGTATTATAGACTTTTATCTATTTTACATCTAGTTTAAAATATGAAAAGAAGAGATTTTTTTAAAGCTAGCGCAATTGGATTAACGATTCCCTCGACAATTATAAAGGGGCAAAAAATAAATATTTCAAAAAATAATCCAGTTATTTTATCAACTTGGAATTTTGGTTTAAACGCAAACATTGAAGCTTTAAAAGAGCTTAAAAATGGTGGCAATGCCATGGATGCAGCTGAAAAAGGGGCAATGCATGCTGAATCGGATGTTGAAAATACTTCTGTTGGATTTGGTGGGCTCCCGGATGAGAAAGGGAAAGTTACTTTAGATGCTTGTGTTATGGACCGTTCAGGGAATGCAGGGTCTGTTGCATTTTTACAAAATATTAAGCACCCTGTCTCAGTTGCTCGTAAAGTAATGGAAGAGACAAAACATGTTATGCTTGTTGGTGAAGGTGCAAATCAATTTGCAATTAAAAATGGTTTTAAAGAAAAAAAACTTTTAACCAAAAAGTCAAAAAATGAGTGGAAAAAATGGCTGCAAAATAGAAGAGAAATGACTCCGCATGAGACGCATGATACTTTATCTATTTTAGTTCAAGATAAAAAAGGTGATTTAGCCGGTGCATGTACTACAAGTGGCTGGGCTTATAAAATGCATGGTCGTGTAGGAGATAGCCCAATTATTGGAGCCGGACTTTTTCTTGATAATGAGGTTGGAAGTGCTGCTGCAACAGGATTAGGAGAGGAAGTGCTTAAGACGACTGGTAGTTTTTTAGTTGTTGAATTAATGCGTCAAGGAAGGAGTCCTCAAGAAGCTTGCGAAGAAGCATTAAAACGAGTCATCAAACGTCACAATGGAAATCCTGATTTTCAAATTGGTTATATTGCGCTTCGGAAAGATGGTGAAATAGGTTCGGCGTGTTTGAAGTGGTCTTTTGAGTATGCGTTAGCTAAAAATGGATCTAACAAGCTTTATAAAATTAATGGTTTAATACAAAGTTAATTATTAGGCTATTTTTTGAATCTTAAGCTTTTTAAGATTTCTTCCTTCTTTATCAAATTCAATTAATTCATTAATTGCATCCCACAGTTTTATTCGATGTTCAAGCGCGGATTCCCCAACCTGCATTGCCTCAATCCATTTTTTCGCATCATTCTCACATAATTCTTGCATCATTTTCAATGCTAAGGGCCCGTGCGTATCTCCATCTATTTCAATATGTCTATCTAAGTAAAACTTCAGTTTAGAATACAGCTTATTATTAGGATCTACCTCACCTAAAATTTTTATAAACATATCAGGAATAATATCTTCTCGTCCGTATGTAAAAGCCGAGGCAATTAGATGGGCTTGCTTTGTATTTATAATTTCAAAAGTAAATTGAACAAAATCTTTTATTCTAGTATCAATTTTTAGGTCTTTTAGTGCAACATCAACATCTTTATTCTTTTGAACACATTTTATAAAATGCCTAATGCCTGTTGTCTTTGCTTTGACTTCTTCCATAGCCTCAAGATACATCTCAAAGTGACTTTTTGGCTGACCAAATTGGTCTAGATCACTTTCTTCAACATGAACAATTTCATTTATAAATCTTGTTAAAATTGGATTTTTTTTAGGAGTCCAAGGAATGACAGTACCAGTTAGCTCAATTTGTAATGATTTAAGTAAAGACATAAAGTCCCAAACCGCATAGATATGTGACTCCATAAAAATTCGAACATCTCCTATGGATTTTAGATTATTATATAAGATATGATTTTTAAGATGAGTAATTAAGACTACTCGTTTTCTTTCAAATTCATGAATATTTTTATTTGGCAATTGTATCTTATCTTGTTGATTTATTAAAAGAATTAAAATGGGACATTTTATATAATAAAAATTAAAATTTTGTAATATCCTATGTCAAATATTTCTACTGTATTTAGCCAAATTTATTTTTAACTATTTAGAGTTATTGATGGAAACTCTCTGATCTCATTATCGACTTCTATATTAGCTATTCCCTTGGAGCTAATACCTCGAAAGATACCACTCTGTACAATACCATTATATTTAAAGGATATCTCTTTATCTTGATGATAGCAATAGTTCGACCATTCTGCCTGAACGATAGATGTGTTATCTAAAATCTGTTCGAAATATGTTGTAATAATAGCGGCAATTAACTCTCGTTGGTTGGAGTATCCTGTCTCTATTGATAAAGATGTTGATTTTTCTTTAATTGTTAAGTCTAAATCTTCTTCCTTTTCATTAATATTGAGACCAAACCCAATTACCATTTTCTGTACAATTCCATTTGATATTTGAGTCTCGCAGAGAATTCCACCACATTTTTTTTCATTAATGAATATATCATTAGGCCATTTCAGTTTTGGATCAACACCACGATTTGTTAAAGCTTTTGCAGTGGCTAAACCTGCGGCTAGCGGGATTAAAAGTGCAGTTTCAATAGGCAAAGAGTCTAGAATTATTAAGGTCATAGCTAAACCTTTACTCGGGCTCATATACCAATTGTTCGCATTGCGACCTTTACCAGCAAATTGATTATCGGTTATAATAATCATACCATTCTCAGCTTCACCCAATTTAATTAAATCCCAAGCCTCAACATTTGTTGAACCCAGTCTTTGGTAATACTCAATTTGACGACCAAAAGTTTTTGTACGAAGGTTTGCCTGAATGAGATTTGTAAAAATCATAAATATAAAAATAAGTATTTAAGTTGAAAATAAGTAAAGCTTATTGAAAAAAGAGAACCAATAATTACTTGCATTGGCGTATGGGCTTTTAAAATTAACCTTGAATAACACAATAAAAATATAAATGTAAACATGATAATTGGATATTGGGCTCCATTTAACCATAGAGCAGCTAAAGGACCTCCTAAACCAATTAAATGAATTGAAATTTTCCATTTTGTAGTTATGATCCAAACAAAACCTGTATTTAAGGAATAACAAAACATGAGACCTTGTATAATGGGTGCAGCATCTAAATATCTTAAAAGTAAAAAACCAATTCCATGATATATGACACCAAATGATATTAAAGAAAGTCGCTCTTGCCTAATAATGCCATTATAATCAGATAGAGATCCTATCTTTTTCAAATAAATAGCTGTTGCAAGAACTGAAATTCCAGGGAGTATTGAAATAAAAAGTATTTTATAGTCTACGAAAATACCTGCAAAAGTAAGGTTAAGAATTGTAAATGTTGTTATCTCAACGATTAACGGATGGAAGAATTGTGATATCAGATATGCGAGGTTAATCAAATCTTTTTATCTGGAATTAATATTCACCAAAAACACTTCTGAGTGTATCTGAAATTTCACCTAATGTACATTCATTTTTAACACATTTAATTATAGAAGGCATTACGTTTATTTTACTCTTAGCAATTTTTTTTAATTTTAGAAGTTGTTGTTCAACTTGGATATTATTTCGACTTCGCTTTATCTTTTTGAGAGATGAAATTTGTTCTTCTACTTTTAGAGGATCAATCTCATGCAATATAGGATCTAGCTCGTTTTCATTTTTAAATTTATTTAACCCTAAAATTATTTTACTATTATTTTCAATATCTTTTTGATACTCATAAGCACTTGCTGATATTTGATTCTCCATATAACCACTCTCAATAGCTGAAATAGATCCACCTAAATTATCAATTTCATCAATGATAGACATCGTTTCTTCCACATAGTTACGAGTCATATCTTCAATAAGGTAACTACCTCCAAAAGGATCTGGATGATTTGATATTCCACTTTCATATGCTAAAACTTGTTGTGTTCTAAGAGCTAATTTAGCAGCATCAATGGAAGGTAAGGAGAGAGCTTCGTCTTTACTATTTGTATGCAAGGATTGAGTCCCTCCTAAAACAGCTGAGAGTGCTTGCAAAGTAGTTCTTACAACATTGTTGTCTACTTCTGCAGCTGTTAGAGTAGAGCCACCGGTTTGAGTATGAAAACGAAACATATGAGCTTTTTTGGCCGTTACACCAAAACGATTTTTCATGATATTTGCCCAAACTTGCCTAGCAGCACGAAATTTTGAGATTTCTTCTAAAAACCCATTATGTGAATTCAAAAAAAATGAGATTCTTTGGCAAAAAATATTTGGGTCTAAGCCCTTATCTATAGCCGATTGTACATATGTGATTGCATTAGCGAACGTAAAACCTAATTCTTGAGAAGCCGTGCTTCCTGCTTCTCTTATGTGATAGCCTGAAACTGAAATAGTATTCCAATTAGGTAGGTGACTAGAACAAAATTCAAAAACATCGGTGACCAGTCGGAGTGAGGGGCGAGGAGGATATATGTACGTTCCTCTGGCGACATATTCTTTTAAAATATCATTTTGAATAGTACCTTGGAGGTCCTTTATCTTTATACCGTTTTTTTCCGCTAATGCAATATGTAAGGCTAGTAGTATTGGTGCTGTAGCATTTATTGTCATTGAAGTAGAAACCTTATCAAGAGGTATACCCTTGAATAAGTTTTCCATATTATTTAAACAGGAAATTGGGACACCGACTTTTCCTACTTCTCCTTCAGCCATAATATGGTCGGAGTCGTATCCAATTTGAGTCGGAAGATCAAAAGCGACAGAGAGTCCTTTAACTCCGTTTTTTATTAAAAACTTAAATCGTTCATTTGACTCTTTTGCTGTAGTAAAACCCGCATATTGACGCATTGTCCATAATCTATCCTTATACATGTTCTCATAGATACCGCGAGTATATGGATATTTACCAGGTTCTTCTTTTACCACTAGAGTCCTCGTTCTTGTTTAATCTTTTGATATGCATCATTAACCGATTTAAACTTTTCTTCAGCTAGTCTTTGCATCTCTACACCTAAGTGAGCAACTTTATCTGGGTGATATTTATTTGCCATTTTTCTAAAGGCTTTTTTTAATTCTTCATTAGTTGAATCTGAATTGATCTCTAAAATTTTGTACGGAGCTTCTTTATCACTTGAAAACATTGCTTTGATAGATTCAAAATCATTTTGGTTTATGTTTAAATAATTAGATATAGTAATAATTATTTTTACCTCATCTGGATGAATGTGCCCATCAGCCGCGGAAAGACCAAATAATACATGTATTAATTGAAGTCTGCTTGGATGATCCATAGAACGTTGAATTTGTCGACAAACATCTTTAAGCGGGTAATCTTGATCTAAAATATCTTTCAATACAAGCATCAACTCACGTGCTTGTTGTACTCCAAACTGCTGTTTTAAAAATTGTTTAACATAGTCTAATTCAGATTTTAATAATTGACCATCAGCTTTCATTACTTTTGCAAATAAGACTAGAATTGAGACTATGAAGTCTGCAGGCTTTGTTGAGTTTTGATTATTTGGAAAACGATTTGAGCTACTCCATTGCCCTTTGTTATTATCGCCCATAGATGCAATCGCGTAGCCAAAAATAGCACCAATCGGGCCACCAAAAGCCCAGCCTAAACCACCCCATAATAATTTTTTATTCAATGACATTAATATTTTTCTCTTTGTTGCTATAAAATTACATTAATAATTTTATTAATGGGAGTATCTCGAACCGGTTTTGATCTATTTTAGAATCCCTTATATTTTGATGTGAATATTCCTTGGCGAATTAGATTCCTATTTTGGTGGTATTTAAATTTTAGATACAGATTAGAAGATGGTGAATTATTTAAAATACACAAAACAGGCAGAGGTGTATCCAACATTCTATTTCTCTTACCCGTTAAAAAAAGTGATGCGCAAATTGCATCCCATTTTATTAAAAAACGCAAAAAAGAGGACTCTCTCAAACGAAACTATTTTGTCCATGAAAAAGCTTTAACATTTTACTCTAATGAAATTTTAGCCGATTGTATTATTTACAATGATGATGATTTAAGTTGGTTAGGTATATTAAAAACAACATCAATAATTAATCAAATTAATAAAAAAGAATATGATGCTTTGGTTGATCTCAATCAAAATTATGATAGAGTAATCTCATTAGTCTGTCTAAAAATTAATATTCCTATAAAAGTTGGTTTTCAATCTCCTTTAGCAGATAATCTATATACATTAGTTGTGCAGCCAGAAGAGAATGGTCTTTTAGAAAAAAAATATAAATTGATTGAAACATTATTAAATATAAATCAAGATATCTAAGACGAAAGCTTTACTATAAATGAAAAGTAAAAAAAATATATATTTAAATAGATTCTAAAAGTATTGCCAACGGTAATACTCGAGACTATATTATCCGCCGGTTTTAGAGAGAAAAAAATATGCTTGAAGGTTTAATCTGCCCCGTATGTGAAAACACAATTGATGAGATTGATTTAAAAGACTCATTGAAATGTCCTAGTTGTTCAGTGGATCTAAAAAATAGAAAATTTTTAGATTTTCTTGAATTTCTGATGGCGAATGGTATCGTCGAGAATCTAGACTTCTTTGATCCAGAAGTTTACAGTGATGATGTCGAGGATCTTGATCAGACAACCACCGAAGAAGGTGACCCTAGTGAATATGAAAAGAAAAAAGATCTTTTCAATATTTATGAAAATGAACTGCATCCTAAAAATATTGAGGAGCATGAGGGTATCAAAGACTACACTCAATTTGATGGAATAAATGATGATTGGGAAGAATTTAACGAACGTGGTACTTCAAGTAAAAGCTCATAGGCCAATAAATGGAAAAAGATAAAAAAAATATTCAACAAATTAATATTGAACTTGATGAAAAAATAAGTTCCGGAGAATATGCAAACTTTGTTGTGGTAACACACTCGCCCGCTGAATTTGTTATGGATTTTACTCGTATTCTTCCAGGCTTACCCAAAGCAAAAGTACATTCAAGAATCATAATGGCTCCGCAGCATGTGAAAGCTTTTTTAGGTGCACTTAATGACAATATTAAAAAATTTGAATCAAAGCATGGTGAGATAATTATGCCAAAGCGAAATGAAGGTTTTTCTCCATTTAATGTGAAACCACCAGAGGATGGTCTTCCTAATTAAAATTTAAATATTGGTGAGGTAGTTCCATACCAAACCCATGTCCTTCCTTTTTTCAGTTCTCTTATCTTTAACTTCGCCCATCCCGTTAATACTATCCAACCAAGAGTGTATCCAATAAGTCCTCCTACAATTACATCACCTGGATAATGTACTCCAACATATACTCTTGAAAATGCAATGATAAAGGCAAGACTAAATAGAGTTCTTTTATATCTATTGTAAAAATAAGAGAGAATAACAGCTAAGCCATACATATTTGCTGCGTGATTTGAAGGCATACTCCACTTACCACCTTTATGAACGAGTAAATGAAGACCATCTAGATTTAAATGTGAAGGTCTTACTCTTTCAATAAAAGGTTTTATATATTGAGCACAAAAAAAATCGGCTAATCCGAGGGTTATTAATATTAAAATAAGAGAAATTCGACCTTTCTTTTTTCCAATAGTACTTAAAAATAGAATCAGAAATAGTATCGGGAAAATCCAATTATCTTCTTCGGTTAGAAATGGTATTACTTTATCTAAAATGGGATTAGACAGGTTATTATGAACCCATAAAAGAATTGATTGGTCAACGTATTTAATTTTCTCAATCATTCATTCGTCTTTTTATAATTTTATTAGAACTCTGCCAGTTTGTTTTCCAGCAATTATTTTATGAATTTCAGGTAATAAATCATCTAAATCCACTTCTTTACACATTGATTTTATGTTTTTAATTCTCCAAGCATTTGCAAAATTATTCCAGATATTTTTTTTTGTTTTAATGGATGCTTCTGCTGAATCTATACCAACTAATGAATTGCTTCTAAGTATAAAAGGAAATACGCTCGTTTCAAATTTTGCTCCTGCTACATTTCCACATACAGCAATAATACTATTATATTTCATGCTTGCTAAAACAGCTGATAAAATATTTCCACCAGCAACATCAACGGCTGCACTATAAAGAGCTTTATTTAAAGGAAACTTAGTAGAATTTAAAAAATCATCTCGTAAAATAACTTTTTCTGCTCCCAATGTTTTTAAAAAACTTGTTCCTTCTTTTTTACCTGTAACTGCAGTGACTTTAGCACCCAATGAGGATAATACTCTGACCGCAATGCTTCCAACACCTCCAGTTGCACCAGTAACGATAACACTGAGATTCATTAGTTTTAATTTTTCAGCGATAGCAGATATTGATAAACCAGCTGTTAAACCAGCTGTCCCAATCATCATAGCCTCTTTCGTAGATAGGGATGCTGGGCATTTAACAGCCCACTTACTAGGTACTCTAATATACTGTCCAAACCCACCTGAAGTATTCATACCAAGATCATACCCCGTAATAATAACAGCTGTACCAACGGGGAAAGACGTATTGGAAGACTCTTCGACAACACCAGCAGCATCAATACCTGGAGTGTGTGGGTAATCGCGTGTAACCCCTTTTATACCAGTCGCTGACAAAGCATCTTTATAGTTTAACGATGAGTATTTGACCTTTACCAATAGCTCATAATTGGGTAGATCACCAATCGCTCTTTTGGTAATTCTATTTATATATTTTCCATTATTATTTAATGATGTGGTTAATGCTTTAAAATATTTACTCATTTATTTTTCTCTAGTAAATCTTAAATTTGCTAATCATTCATCCAGCCGGGCTTTCTTTTTTCAAAAAAAGAGGAAAAACCTTCGCGCCCCTCTTCATGTATTACACAGTCTGAAAAGTATTCTGCTGCTTTAGTTACATTAATATTATAATTTGAGAAAAGGACTTCTTTTGTTATTGCAATAGCATTTGGAGAGCATTTTTCAACATTTTCCTTAATAGTCATTATGTGCTTATTTAATTCTTCATCATTTTCAGCAAGATAATCAACCATCCCCATTTGATATCCTTTATCACCATCGAAGACTGTTCCCATTAATAAAAGTTTTCGACCTTGTCTAAAACCAAATCGATTTAAAACATATGGAGCTATTTGAGCAGGGGTGAGGCCTATTTTAGTCTCTGTGAGTGCATATTTAGCATTAGACATACTGATAAGAAAATCTGTTGTACATGCAATTCCAAAAGCTCCAGCCATTGCAGCTCCTTCCACCACGGAGACTGTTATTTGTGGAGTTTTAATAATTAATTCAAAAAGTTCACCCACTTTTTTACTCATTTTTAAAGCTAAATCCCGAGATTCATTTCCTGAATTAGCAATTTTTTTTAGATCATTTAAGTCTGCTCCAGCACAAAAAACACCTCCTTTTCCTCTAAAAATAATTCCTCGAATAGACCTATTATCCTTTATGGACTTTAAAGTGCGTTTTATTTCTTCTATTAGATCTTCCGAAAGGGCATTGCGTTTTTCAGGTCTGTTGAGCCAAATAGTTAGCCAGCTATTTTTTAATTCTAGAATACAGTTCTGAGTCTTAGGTAATGTCATATTGCTCATATTTTATAATCCTAACTTTGATTTATCTGCGATAGATGATGTAACTGGAATCTCATATTCTAGAATTTGCTGAGCATAAGATTTACCTTGGGGATCAATATTTAGACTAGACATTCCGCCACCCCCTAAAGAATTTTTCAATAAAAAGTTTAAACCAGAGATTCCAGGAACATCCCATGATTTAACTTTTCCATTTAAAACATGTTCAAAATAAAGAGCAACCATTTTTTCTGTTAAAGCATTTTGAATAAATGGCAGATATTCGGAGCGTCTAGCGATAATACCGATGTTCGCATGATTTCCTTTGTCTCCACTTCGAGCATAAGCTAATTGGATCAATGGTACGGTCTTATCAAGGGTTAGTTCTTGTAGACCAGGTATTACTCTACTTTTATTTATTGGTGCTTGAAGGCCCTTTATTGAGTGAATTGATATAAGCTTTTTTTTGTCATTAAAGTCTACACCAACTCTAACTTTATTTTTGTTGAGTAAAAATGAAAATAAGTGAATAGAACGTGATACTCTTGGGCGCCCGCCCATATAATTCATAACGCCCGCAGCCATTCCTGTAACAGCCTGTGCAATTTCTTTTGAGAATAAAATAAGTGCTTCTTTTTTCTCGTGCTTTGCCATTATTCGTAGAACAATTTCTTTTGAATCCGGATTTATTCCCTTTGATCCATAAATAGAATTTGTTCCGATAAGATCAAACTTACTTTCGCTAAATGGGGCAAAATTATTCTCGCGAAGAATCCGGAGGGATTTTTTAATTATTGCATTTGCTATTATTTCACCTTTCTTTTTTGCTTTCATACCTCCAATTACAAGTTTCCCGATCACATTATATCCATTCATATAGGTTGCTGAAACTTTGTATGTGTTAGTAGGGGGGAGTCCTTTTGCATTCTTTAGTTGAACTAAATTATTACCGAGGTCCTTTATTGTGACTTGAGAAAAATCACATATTACATCTGGGAGAATGTAGTGAGAGGGGTTCCCAATTTCATATAAAAGCTGCTCCCCAACAGTGCCAAAACTAACCAAACCTCCGGTCCCAGCTGGTTTAGTTACGGTGAAATCACCATTCGACTCTACCTCGACTATCGGGAAACCCATATTATCAAATCCTGTAATATCTTCCCAATCAGTATAGTTACCACCAGTACACTGTGCTCCGCATTCAATAATATGTCCAGCGAGGCTTCCACTTGCTAAAAGGTTGTAGTCATTATATTTCCAATTAAACTCATACATTAAAGGTCCTAAAACCATTGCACTATCCACACAGCGGCCTGTGATTACAATGTCTGCACCTTCTTCTAGCGCAGAGACAATTCCAGCCGCGCCAAGATAAGAGTTTATACTTAATACTTTTTCAGGAAGAGAAGCATTGCTATCGATTTCTTTTAAATTTGATTTTTTTAAATTGACTAAGTCATCAAGTAAGTTATCACCATATACAACCGCAATTTTTAATTTGAGTCCACTTTTTTCAGCCTCTTTTATCAATGCTGATCTGCAGGACTCAGGGTTGATACCTCCTCCGTTGGATATCACTTTAATTTTATTTTTATTTATATCTTTTAATAGTGGTGAAAGTTGGGTCACAAAATCAGTGGCATATCCTAGGTCTGGATTTTTTGTTTTAGCTCCCGCCAAGATTGACATCGTTACTTCAGCTAAGAAATCGAATACTAAATAATCAATGTTATTGTCATCAACAAGTTGCTTTGCTGCCGTTGAAGTATCACCCCAAAACCCGGAAGCACATCCAATACTGACTTTTTTATTGTTTGGCATAGTCTTTAATCCTTGTGGATAATAGTTCTATCCATATTTTTCAATGATTCACCTAATGTTCTCATTAAAATACTCGCAGAATCTATACCCTTGATGGTCTCAACACTTTTTCCCGCTGAGTAAAATTGTTTTTTATTATTTTTATTCCCAGATGATTTTTGCTTAGAAAGGTATTTTAAATATAAAATAGATTCAATATTTAACAATGTTCGTGTTGTATGTTTGAAAGGGCTCTTTAAAAGTGTTCGGATAATCCAATTATTGTCTGACTTGAAATTATCCGACTTTATAACCGATACCGGAACTCCTGAAAAACGTTTTGTTGTCACAATATCATTTTCAGAAGCTTTAATTATTGCTCCTTTCCAGTCTTCAGGTGTGTTGCATTCATTTGTTGCTATAAATCGTGTTCCCATTTGAACGCCATCGTAACCCAAGTTCATGGCTTTGTTTAATTCTATTCTACTACCAATACCTCCAGCACAAACCAATGGTTTACCAAGTCCTGAAAGTTCTTCAAACAAATTTTCCATTGATGAAGGGCCTAGATGTCCACCTGCACGATTATTGACGCAAATTAAACCATCTATTCCTGCATCGATACCTTTTCGAGCCCATTGTTTGTTTGTAACGTCATGATAAACACGTCCTCCTACTTGATGAACTCGTTCACAAACCCAATCCGGTTTGCCAAGAGAAGTAACAAAGAATCGAATACCTTCTTCAAGTGCAATATCGATCCAAGAAGACATACGATTCATATATTTCTTACTGCCTTTTTCAATTAAAGCATTAAAACCAAAAGGTTTGGATGTTTTTGACTTTATATATCGAATACCATCCTTCAAATCCCATCCATGCACATATGTTAGTGAGACGGGTTGCATTATAGCCATACCGCCACCTTCTGCAGCTGCAGCAACTAGTTCAGGGTTAGAGCAAGGGTACATTGCTCCACAAATGATTGGATATTCTACACCCGTATGTTCAGTTAGTTTTGTTTTCATAATATTGCTTCTTAAAAAATAGTCTGTTCTTGAATCATTTTAATTAAAATTTTTGGAGGTGTAAATCGTTTCCCATATCTTTTTGAAAGCTCTTCAGCTCGATTTTTAAACTGTTCCAAACCATAGTCATTTACAAATTGTAAAGTACCACCTTTAAAAGAAGGAAAGCCCCATCCTAAGATACTTCCAACATTAGCATCGGCAACTGCAGTGATAACATTTTCTTCGTAACAAAGAATACTTTCAATCGCCTGAGAAAAGTAATAACGATCAATAATATCTATTTCACTTATTTTATTTTTACTTAAAGGAAAATGTTCTGTTAATTGAGGCCATAAATATTTTTTCTTATTTTTCGGATATTCATAAAAACCACCAGAATTAGATCTACCAGTCCGCTTTATATCTGAAACCATAAATTTCATGACTCTATCCCATGGCTCAACGGATAAATCTTCTTTATTTGATGGTTGCCTCTTTTTATTTTGAGTCCTGATATGAGCCGCAAGGGAAATATTAATTTCATCTAGTATTGCAAGTGGCCCGATAGGATAGCCTGCTTTTCTTCCAGCACTTTCAATGTCCTGAGCCGAAACGCCTTCTTCTAGAAGAGCCATACCTTCGCAGGTATACCGTTCAAAGACTCTAGTGGTATAGAATCCCCTACTATCATTGACGACGATTGGGATTTTATTAATTTGCAAAACATAGTCAAAAGCTTTTGCTAAAGTTTCCGGACTCGTTTTTTTTCCTTTGATAATTTCAACAAGTTTCATTTTGTGAACTGGTGAAAAAAAATGTAAGCCAATAAAGTTATTAGGTCTTGAATAATTTTTGGCTAGTTCTGAAATAGGAATTGTTGAAGTATTCGATGCAAAGAAACCATCAGCATTTATTTCTTTTTCCGCTTTTTTAGTAACTTTTCCTTTTAGATCTTGATCCTCAAAAACCGCTTCAATAATCAATTCACAACCGCTCAGATCTTTATAGTTTGATGTTGCTGTTATCTTAGCGAGGGTCTTTTCAACTTGATTTTTATTGAAATTACTGTTTTTACTTTTCTTTTCTAAAATATCTCGAATTTTAGACAAACCAATTTCTGCATTTTGCTGATTTGAGTCGATCATGACAACATCCATTCCTGCCAATGCCGAGACATATGCAATCCCATGACCCATGAGTCCTGATCCTAAAACTCCAATTTTAGATAAAGAGGTCGGCTCTACATTTAGAGGACGACTCGTACCCGCATTAATCTTATTCATCTGAAACCAAAAAGTGTTTATCATATTTTTAGAAGTTCTATTGGTTGCTAAAGATGCAAAATAACGAGACTCTATTTTACTTGCAGTTTCAAAATCTAGATGTGAACCTTCAATCATTACATTTATTATTGCTTCTGGTGCCGGATAATTACCTCCTGTTTTTTTTATTGTATTTGCTAAAGTATCTTTCATGAAAGAATTGATTTCTGGGTTTTGAGTATTACCTCCTGGAAAGATAAATCCATCTAGATCCCATGGCTGCTTAGAAGATTGATTCTCTAAAATCCATTTTTCCGCAATTTTGAACATTTCAATATTTGTATTTGCAATCTGATCTATTAAACCGATCTCAAGAGCTTTTAAAGGATCAAATTGTTTCCCTTGCAAAAATAGTGGGAGAGAGTCCTTAATCCCAATCATGCGAGGTACTCGAGTTAAGCCACCACCGCCAGGAAGAAGTCCAAAAGTAACTTCAGGAAAACCAAATTTTATTTTTGGATTGTTTAAGGTAACTCGGTAATTACAACATAACGCAAATTCCAGACCACCACCCAAACAGCTCCCGTTAATGATAGCAACGACAGGAATGCTTAACTTCTCGAGTCTGCGCATAACGGCTTTATTCTCTTCGACCAATTGAAAACACTCTTGCGAGTCTTCTTGCTTAAAAATGAGTTCTAGATCCGCACCAGCTAAAAAAGAGGCTTTTGAAGATGTAATGATTACACCCTTTAAATCTTTTTCGTTTTCGATCTTTTTTATATTTCTTTGAAGTGAGAATAGATATTCTTTGTTAATCACATTCACAGATCTATTTGCCATATCCATTGTTAAGGTAACAATTTGATCTTCATTTTTTTGATATTTAAAAGCCATATTTTATGTTCTAGTCATTTCAGAATTAATTTATTTAGAGTACTATATTTTAAAGCTATAGTAGATAAATAAAGAAGAGTAAAATATGAAAAGAAGAGATCTCTGATTTTTAGATCTGAGCAGAGATCTCTTGTCTAAGTAGTTATAATTTAAAAATTGGTTTGTAAACGAATTAATGAAACTCGACCTAAGCTTGGGCCACCAACAATCTCAGTATGGTAGTGGTTGAGAAGATTATTTACGGTGAAATTAACTTTTAAATTTTTATTAAATTCATATCCGAGATGTAAATCAAAAATAAAATAAGGTTTAATATCTCCAAAATATATTCCTGATGACCATTGATATCCATCTACATACCTTGTATTTAAGGAGTAGGTGAGAGGCCATTTTCTTGGTTTATAGTTTACTTTTAAACCAGCTTTATGTCTCGGCGCATTAATTGGGTCTTTGTTTTTCGTCACGGGGTTAAAAAACTCAGTCATTCCTAAATATGAATAATTTAGATCCATTGTCCACTCAGGATGGAATATATAGGTTAAACTTCCATCGAAGCCCCACATGTCAACCTCACCATAATTAATGTAGCCTACGACAACAGGAGGAGCATAACCAGGGGTAGTATCCATAGCTGTGACACCTTGAATACCGTCTCTCCAATTTTCGAACGATTCATCGTAGTCTTCTAAATCATTGATCACATCATTCTCTAAATCATCAATAGTATTAATAATTCCATCATTATTATAGTCTGTCTCTAAAACATCTTTTTCAACCACAATTGGTGTTATAAAGGTTACAGGACTAATAAAGCTAGAGTAATGACTTGTGTAAACATCGAGAGTACCATAGAGCAAAGGGGTTATTCGACCTTTATATCCAAACTCCCATGATTTTATAACTTCCGCTGAAACCTCTGGGAGGTCATTAACATTTTTACTGTAATACCCATCAATTCTGGGATCAGTAGAAGGATAAAAATAGATACTTTCATCAAGGTTCACTGGCTGATAATTAAATTCTTTAGTGCTATAGTAATAGGGGTTTTGGAGGGAGTCTCTCGGGAATACATAGCCACCATCTGCTCCTCGCGCATAGACCTTAAAAATAGAGACACGCGTTACAAAAATATCCAGAAATAACGCTTGATTTGTTGGTGTATTAAAAGCTTTTGCCCAAGTTAATCTAAAGTTTTGATTTTCTTTGGGT
The DNA here is from genome assembly GCA_028338895.1 of Fidelibacterota bacterium. GTDB lineage: Bacteria > Fidelibacterota > Marinisomatia > Marinisomatales > UBA1611 > JAOLAV01. The sequence continues at coordinate 20,814 of JAOLAV010000005.1, read as the reverse complement.
CTATATACTAATCCAACTTTTGGAGATATCTGTAGACCCGATGATTCTTTTGAATTGAAGTCCCAATTTAAAGGGCTATATCCAGAACCAAACGCCTGATTGTTAAAGTTAACTAAGTCTGTTAGCCTATCATGGATATCTAGCCTGGTAGCTTGTATTATTTCCCACTTTGGATTTATTTTCCAATTCATTTGGTAATAGCCGCCAAGTTCATTGACAGTATATCTATTATCTTCAGAGGCTTCGTCAATACCTTCATCAATATTTTCATCCGTCTGACCATCTCCATTATTATCAAGGCCATCAGCATAAACCAGAAATCTTGCCCCCCCTAACCATTTAACTCCTGGCTCTAATAAATCACCGGAGTCATATGTTGAGTTGTTGTTGGCATCAACATAATCAGGGATACCATTACTATTTAGATCTTCGTAGTCATCACTATCCCCATCATTATCAAGGCCGTCAGCTATTGCACTCAAAACATTATCTGTAGAATCAGAAAGAGTACCAGAAGGGGTTCCATCACTTGTTTTCCACCTGGTATATCGCTCGCCATTGTCATACCATGTATTATCATTCTTATCATCAAAAATATAAGGAGAGCCGGCCTCACCATTGCTATTATTATCGATACGATCATTAAGATTTTTATCGGATAAAATAGAACCCCTAGTGTCTGGTAAGGTCAAGAAATAATCAATTCCCCAAACAAAACGAATTTTTTCATCTAAAAAGCTATTTACTTGTTGTAATTGTGCACTGAACTTTTTCGATCGATCATAAATAATGCTTCCTGTTGCTAAGTTTCGGGTAGGGTTATTTGAGCTACCAGAGTAACTACTATTTAAATAGGTCTGAAAAAATAAGTTCTTATAACGTGCCCGTGCTTGGTAATATCTGTACACCCAACCATCTGCGATGTAACGAGCAATACCAGTAATATTTATATTTCTGGCCCATGCATATCCATGCGAAAGAACAATGCTTGCGTCATCATTCGGCTCCCAATCCAGACGTAAATCGTATCGAAGGTTCCGAACATTAAACTCAGGATAATCATTAATACCATCATCATTAGCATCTTTATATTTATTGGGAAGACCTCCATAATTGACAGAAAAATCTTTTTCATCAAGTTCATCAACTCCGACTTCATTTGGGCTTGGGAGTCCATCCCCATCGAGGTCGTTAAAAGTGAATTGTTCCCAAATATCATTTCCATTTAAATCGGTGAATGATTCTCCATCCCATACGCCATTACCTTCTCCGTAATCTCCGGTACCATCAACATTGTCAATTCCCCAGTCCAATAAGATTTCAGCTTGATTCCAAGTACCATTTCCATTTAAATCTGTGAATGACTCTCCCTCGTCCCACGTATTGTTTCCATTCAAATCATCAAAAGGTTCAGCACTATCCCAAAAACCATTATTGTTACCATCAAAAAAGCTTTCTCGAGCATCTTCTTCAAATTCACCGCTGCTATTTAAGTCAACAAACAATTCTTCTGGAATACCAAAAGGATTATTTTGAGAGTCAATATAAAGCCCCCAGTCTCCATCATCGTCGAGTCCATTTGTACCAAGGTCATCGTTGAAAATGCCATTCTCGTTGGTATCAAAAACAATATTACCCTGAGAATCATATGTATAATCACCAAATCCTGACTTATGGTCATTGTCATTAATATTTACACCACCTAAGGCGCTACTTTCGAAACGGTCAAGCCAAGAGGTACCGATTTCATCAGCCTCATCAATTAAGCCATCGCCATCATTGTCAATACCATCAGTCCATTTTTCAGTTTGATCATCAATACCTAAATCAATTCTTTCATCAATCGCACCATTACCATCATTATCAATCCCATCTGCATAGAAATGGCCTAAACGATCTTGAGTGACAAACCATAATACGGTACCATTGTCTAAGGTGAAACGGTTAAAAGAAGTGCCTGATGCATCATCAATCATATCTTGGGTAATCTTAGGTGACCCACTCTCTCCATTAGTCGAAATTTTATCACCCCAATATTTCCCAACCCAACTCTCGTCGGCGCCATCCACATGTTCAATCATCTCGCTCGTAAATATTGGGCTATCTGCTTCGGCGGGATTTCCTCCATCTTCAATTCGATTATGGATCAAATTTGGACGTCCAATAAAGACGGGGTCATGACCTTCGAATTCATCTATATTATAGTGAGTCCAGTCCTGACCTGAAAGTGCTACCCCGGAGACTTTAAATCCGAAGTTTTTAAACTTATGCGCAGTTCTAAAAGTTAGTTTTTTTAATAGACTAGTATTCTCTTGATCGAGTAACCCACCTTGAATATTGAAGGTCGTTCCTTGAGATCGTAACGGTGAACTCGTAACAATATTTAATATTCCACTGTGGGCATTTGGTCCATAAAGAGCGGACGCTGGTCCGAGGACAACTTCAATTTGTTCGACATCTTCAAATGAAACTGGTATCACATTATAAGCGGTAAGTCTTAAAGATGGTACATTCGCCATGCGACCATCTGTAAGCGTAAGCATTCTTGAGCTAAAGGAGGAATTAAACCCTCGAGCTGTGATATTGTAACTGTCTATACCCGATTGAGTAAAATCAATTCCTTTTGTACCTTTTATATAATCGCCAAGGTTGGTATTACTCTGCCTTCGTATCTCACTTTTTGTTATTACTGAAATTGCTGCTGGTGCGTCTTCAATCCTTTCTCTTCTTCTTGAGGCTGTAACAATATAAGTTTCAAGTTCAAGAACTTCGGGCTCCAATGAGATATTCAAAATTTTATTTCCATCATTGGGAATAGTCACTTTATCACTAAAAGTTTTATACCCAATATATTGAACTTTTATTTTACAGGTTTTTTGTCCAATGTTTTTGATAACAAAATCACCATTGATATCTGTAGCGGCTCCCTGAGACGAGTTTTCTATAATAACATTGGCACCGATAAGAGGTTTTTTATTTGTGGAATCAACAACCTTGCCTGAAATTTTAAAGTTATTACCCAAAATTAGATTGCTTAGTAAAAAAAGGATTGAAAAATATTTTATCATAGGGTCATTTTTATAAAATAAAAGCCCTACGATTGTAAGGCTTTTATTTAAGGTTGAAATAAAAAAAATTACTTCATTAACAGCATTTTACCTCGAGCAATACGATCATTAGATCGGACTTCATAAAAGTAAACACCTGATGAAACTTTATTTCCGGCATTATCAACACCATACCAAGAAATATCATAAGTACCAGCACTCATTGCGCCTTGATCAACAGAATATACTTTTTCTCCAATGAGAGAGTATACGTTTATGCTTACATTAGAAAGCATTTCTGTTGAGAACTTAATTTTGGTTGATGGGTTAAAAGGGTTTGGATAATTACCATGTAATTTAAACTCTGAAGAAACTGGAGCGTCTTCATCGACATTAACAAATTGAGTATTTGCCCAATTTACAGCAACCGTTTGAGTTGTAATATCTCTAATGCAGACGTTATCAACTTCTAAGACTAATCTTCCACCATAAGCAGCAGAATCAGGGTGTGACAAGTCAACATCCCAACCTGAGTCGTCGACTCCACAATCACCTTGGCATGTATAATCAACAAGAGTTAGAGTACTGTTTGGACCTTGTGCAAAAACAGCGTTACATAAATCTGCGTCTCCAGTAGTTCCAAAGCACTCCACGAACTGTCCGTATAAGTCTTCTCCTACAATAGCCGCGAGATTCGCTGATGTATCAGCACCGACGTAAAGAACAGCCACACTATCTGCTGCCGCTGTCGCCGCAGTTTGAAGGTCACTTGTTGCTGCATATACAGCATCAAATACTCCTGCAAATATTTGTGAAGCTTCTGCGAAATTGGAAGTTAAAAAATGACCTGTTGAAGAGAATGGTTCATCTCCGTTAAAAACTCCTCCATCAGGACCGGCTGGGTCAAAGTAATAGACATGGTTAGCGTCCACTATTCCAGCAGGAGATATTTCTCCCGTAAATGGATCAGTTTCGTAAGTAAGAGGGTTTTCCATATCAATAGTTTGTCCTGGTCCACCAATCATTGGGTAAGCTATTGGATCGTATCCACCATCTGTCCATCCTAGAGAAGCCCAATATTCTGGAGCGGTGGCGTATAACAATGCTTCTACATTATGAATAGTCACGGTATCTGCTGGAGCAATAGGAACACCTAGGAATGAATTTAAAAGACCATCATCATCAACACCCAGTCCACTTGCGGAACCATCTGTTGCTTCCCAGTAAGTTGCTAAAGAAGTAGGCGTTGTATGAGCTTCATCATTGTAGCCTATTGTAATCTGACCCCAGTTTGGCATATCAGTACCAGGACCATAATCGACTCCAAGAGTTCCATTCACAAGGTCTGCTGGGCTAAACTGAGCAAAGACCTCAGACTGTGTAATACCCCATCCCATAGAATGTTTGGTTAGATCATCGGGATGATCAAAACCAGTTGTTGATGCCCAGGTACCATTCTCGGCAACATTTGGTACTACTGCATATGTTGAACAATTCTGTTCTTCTGTTGTTGGGTATGTACTACCATCAATAATTGTAAAATTACCATCGTCATTGAAATCTACATTAATATCGATACCTAACATTTGTAGTAAAGTTGGATTCACAAGAGGTACTAATTGAGTAGTAATTAATTCACCAACCTCAAAAGTTTTGGTTGGAAAAGTTACTAAAGGTTGATCAGAGCTAGGCCATGAGATTGTCGTGGTTAATGATGTATTTGTTTCATCGTCTGGACTAGTTGATACATCTCTAGCAACATAGTCGTAACTAACTATTGCAGATACGGCTTTCCAAGTTCCCTCTACAGACTGTGAAAAAACACTCTGAGTGAGAAAAAGGAAGGCAAAAGAAATTTTTAACAATTTTTTCATATTACTTCTCCGGTTTTTATTTGATTGATAGACTTTAAAGAATTAAAACCTATTAGCTAGAAACTAAAGCAAGATTACCCTATCATCAAAGCAATTTCATTCGTAGGGTTTTTTTGATTTTTTATAGCTTCTTTTAGCCCAAAGGATGTAAAGGCAATAGAGTGTGATTATGCTGCCTGAAATAAAAACCATTTCAACGATCATTCTTACCCAAAAATCTTTCATATTATTGAATCTATCCTAAACTTATACATAAATTGTATCTTCAAATTTATTAAAATATTAAATAATATAAAAACATTATGAAAATTGCCGTTTTAGTTAAACAAGTTCCGGGATCAGAGTCTGCTCTACCTCTAAGTCCAAATGAAAAATGGATAGATGAATCTTCTGTTACTTTCGTCATGAACCCACCAGATAATTTTGCTCTTGAAGAAGCCCTACTAATAAAAGAAAAAAATGGAGAGGGTGAAGTTGTTGTTATCTCTATGGGGCCATCAAGAATTCAAAAAGTAATCCGAGAAGCTTTAGCAAAAGGAGCTGACAGGGGAATTCAAATTGAAGAGAGTGATGATATTGAAAAAGATCCTTTAACTGTAGGCAAAAAATTTGCATCAGTATTAAAAGAAGAAAACTTTGACTTAGTTCTTTCGGGGCTACAATCAGATGACACAGGTATGGGGCAAACAGGTGTGCTGATAGGTGAGCTTTTAGGAATGTCAACCGCGACCCTCGCTATAAAGACGGAGGTAAAAGAGAATAAAATTAAGGTTAAAAGAGAACTTGAGTCTGGATGGTTTCAATGGGTAGAATTGCCCTTGCCTGCCTCTATAAGTATACAATCGGGTTTAAATATTCCTCGATATCCATCACTAAAAGGGATTATGGGAGCGAAGAAAAAAGAGATAAAAGAAATTCTTTTATCAGCACAAAACCAACTTTCTAATTTACAATCCATGGATAAGGTCTCTATTCCACAAACATCCAAACAAACAGAAGTTATCGAAGGCGATACGGAAGCGATTGTTGCTCGCATAGTCGATGTTCTTAAAAAAGATATAAAGGTAATTTAAAATATGGATACTTTAGTTGTTCTCGAAAGTAGTAGAGGTTCTCTTCATCGTCTAAGTAAAGAGGCTATCGCTGGGGCAAAAAGTCTTGGTGGTACCGTATCCGTACTTACAATTGGCAAAGACGCTGACTCAATAGCACAAGAGTTATCAGGTGTACAGTTAGATGAGATTTTGATCGTTAAAAATGAATACGTTGAATCATACAATGCAGATGGTTATGCGGAAATTGTTTCGCAAGTTATTCAATCTGAATCGCCAAAAAATATTGTCCTTGGTCATACGTATCAGACAAGAGATTTTGTTCCTAGAGTCTCTGCAAGATTAGATATCCCTTTCATTCCAGATATTATTTCACTTTCAGAAAGCTCTTTTGTGAAGCAAGTGCTTAATGCAAAGCTCAACGCTTCCATTTCTTCAACGAATGATCAGGTAATCCTAAGTTTCCAATCCGCTGCTTTTAGTGATGAAAGCTTAGAGGCTGGCGGTTCAGAAGTTCGTTTATTAAATATAAATTTAGATTCTACAATAGTTCGTTCAAAATCAGAAGATCCTTTTCAAGAAGAAGCTGGCGATGTGGATCTGGAATCAGCCGAAATATTAGTTTCTGTTGGACGTGGAATTGAAAAAGAAGAAAATATTCCAATTGCATTTGAACTGGCTAAAGTTCTAAATGCTGAAGTATCGGCAAGTCGGCCTGTCGTTGATGCTGGTTGGATAGATTCGTTTAGACAAGTTGGAAGTTCTGGTAGTAATGTTGCTCCGAAGCTATATTTTTCTCTAGGTGTTTCAGGTGCAATTCAGCATGTTGTCGGTATGAAAGGTTCAAAGTCCATTCTTGCTATTAATAAAGATCCAGATGCCCCTATATTTGAGATTGCAGATTATGCTGTTATAGGCGATGTCTTAGAAATTGTACCAAAGCTGATTGAGGCTTTGGAAAATTCATAGACTTTAAAAGCTATTATAATGGAGGATGAAAAAATATTCTCTTATGATTCTTTTAGTCTTTATGAAAATATATGCCATATTGATTACGATTAAGTAATCTAAAAATAGAGAGGACTTTATTGCTATCTTTTATTGAAAAAATAGTGTTTGTGCTTTTAGCTCTGGGTTGTTTTGGAGCCTCTTTTGTTACCTTTGGTCGGATGTTTAGAGCGATAAGCATTGGTACAAACCCACTAAATTGGAAAGATATTCTTAAAAATTGGCAGGTGGGGCTGTTTGCTTTTTTTTCACAAAAGACACTCTTTAAAACAAGACCTGTTGTTGGCCTAATACATGCGTTCGTAGCGTGGGGATTTACTCTATATCTAATCGTTAACATTGTTGACGTGCTATATGGTTTTATACCTGGTTTTAGTTTCTTACCAAATAATATTTTTGGCAATATTTATAGACTCTTTGTTGATGTTTTCAGTTTGCTCATCCTTTTTGGTGTTGTCTATTTTTTAGCTCGAAGATTTATTTTAAAAGATCAACGTCTGGAAATAAATAAACCCGTAATGTTATCGGAGCTTGCAGTAAGTGGGATGCGTTTCGATTCTCTTTTAGTTGGATCTTTTATTATTCTTCATGTTGGCTCTAGATTTTTATCTGCTTCTTTTGAAATAGCGCATACTCAATCAGATTGGTCTCAGCCGGGTGCGAATATGATGTCCAAACTATGGATCGGTTTACAACCGGACAGTATTGTAATGATGGAACATATTACCTGGTGGATGGCTCTTGGTCTTATTTTGCTATTTTTACCCTATTTCCCAATGTCTAAGCATGCACACCTTTTTATGGGGCCATTAAACATAATGGCTAAAGAAAAAAGAAGATCCATGGCTGCAATTGAAAAAATTGATTTTGAAGACGATAGTATAGAACAATTTGGTTCTTCGAGGCTTCATCACCTTCCCCAAACACAGCTCCTTGATGGATATGCATGTATACAATGTAGTCGATGTCAGGATGCTTGCCCTGCTTATGTAACGGGGAAAGAATTATCGCCTTCCGCTCTTGAAATTAATAAACGCTATTTTTTAAATGAAAACCTTACAGATTTAGCGGATGGTAAAGAGATTGATATTCCGCTCACAGATTGGATGTTAACCGAGGAAGCAGCTTGGAGTTGTACCACTTGTGGATATTGTGTCGAAGTTTGCCCTGTTGGTAATGAACCGATGGTAGATATTTTAAGAGCGAGGCAGGATTTAGTTATGATGGAATCTAAGTTTCCAAAAGATGCAATGGAAACTTTTGAAAAAATGGAAAATTATGGTAATCCATGGGGTTTGTCGCCTCAAGATAGAGAAAATTGGATGGAAGGCAGGGATGTTCCATTAATGAGAGAGAAAAAAGAAGCTGAGGTTTTGTATTGGGCCGGATGCAGTGGGGCTTATGATTCAAGAGGACGTGAAATTTCTCAAGCAGTAGTAGATGTAATGAATAAAGCCGGAGTGGATTTTGCTTCTCTTGGTAATGAGGAAACCTGCACTGGCGATTCAGCTCGTCGAATTGGTAATGAGTATCTTTTCCAGACAATGGCAGAACAAAATAAGGAAACATTTGATCAGTATAAGTTTAAAAAAATAGTAACTCAATGCCCGCATTGCTTTACTACGCTAAAAAATGATTATGCTGAATTAGGAGTTGAACTTGAGGTTGTCCATCATTCTCAGTTTATTGACGAGCTTATCGAAACCAAGAAAATAGAACCAAAGCCTTGGATGGATGAGGATGTCACTTTTCATGACCCTTGTTACTTAGGAAGACATAATAATGAGTATGATGCACCTCGCAATGTTATCCAGTCTATTTTAAGGGATGGTGAGCTCAAGGAAATGGAACAGTCTAAATCAGAAAGTTTTTGTTGTGGTGCTGGTGGTGGGAATATGTGGTATGAAGTAAAAACAGGAGATAGAATAAATCAGACCCGTGTGAAGCAAGCGGTTGAAACCAAGGCAAAAACTGTTGCCGCTGCTTGTAACTTTTGTAACATCATGTTGGAAGATGGTTTGAAAACAACGGGGAATGATGAAGAGGTTAATATAATGGATATTGCTGAAATGGTTTCAAAAGGTTTAAATAACTAAAGACTCTAATCTATTATTTTAGCAGAAAGAGACCTTAATCTGTTGATCGCGGCACCTATCTCATATTTTCTTGGTCTTGAGAAATTACCAGGGTGGTTATTTTCAGTGAAATAAGGGTCTAATTGATCCAAGCCATTTTTGTTAATAAATGTTTCAATTTTATCGATGACCTCTTGTAGTGTCTTACTCTTTTCACTTATATATTTTGAAGCTAAGTGCAAAGCAAAACCTATTGCTTTTGTTTGACTCTTCTCGATTAATTGGTCTAGGTATTTTAAATCAATTTCATCATCACCGAACAATAGCACTGCTTTTCTTGGTGCCTTGATATTCATTCTTTTATGACTTTTTAAAGAGTTTATACTGAAGGGTTTTGGCACTCGCTGGGTAATTTTTTTTATTTTAATGACATCATCTGTTACCCTTTTTGAAGGATGTTCTTTTATAATTAAAGATGTCTCATGTTTAACATCGTAGGGGACATATGATTCCATTTTTATAATATTATCTGCAACCTCAAAATAATCTCCAGTTCCACCCATAATTAGGATGGTTGAGATATTAAAATCTTCATAAAATTCTGTTATTCTATCTAAATATGGAGTAATGGGTTCATGTCGACCTGGAACTAATGTTTGCATTCGAATATCTCGGAACATAAAATTTGTTGCTGACGTATCTTCATCAATTAAAAGAAATTGTGCACCTAATTCTAATGCCTCAATAATATTTGCGGCTTGACTCGTACTTCCGCTTGCATTTTCAGAGCAAAAAGAAGATGTCTTTATATTATTCGGCAAGTTATTAATAAATGGTTTGATATCTACATTCTCAATATTGCGTCCTTCTTCGCTTCTTATCTTTACCGCTTCTTTTCGAGTAACCACATATTCACGTCCATCGTTTGGTATGTGCGGATAGACACCTCTTTCTAGAGATTTTAAAAAAGTCGACTTTCCATGGTACCCTCCACCAACAATTAATGTAATACCTTCCGGTATACCCATTCCCAGTATTAAATGATTATCTCCTTTAATCGGATTTGGTAAAATAAAGGATGTCTCAAATGTCTTTGGTGATTTAAATAGTATAGAATTTTCAGACTTTAAGGGATTTTGACTTACACCTGACTCACGCGCAAGGTTTGAGCCATTTGCAATAAAAGCAACCAGTTTTTTTTCTTTTAGTTGAGCACTTATAGAGTAATAGTTTTCGATACACTCAACAAATTCAATACATTTTTCTTGATTAAGATTTTTCCAAATAAGGGATGCTTCAATAATGTTTGGGATATCGTTAAAAAAAATTTGGATTGCTTCTTTACTTAAAATTCTTCGACTTCTGGCAGGAAGACCAATCTGCATTCTTGCTTCAATAAAATTCTCTTTTATTACCAATGCAGTTCTTTCAATAACTTCTTGACCTCCACTATCAATAAAAACAACACCACTATTTCCGGTCCCATTTCGAGAATTTGATTTTTTGGTAATTTGAATATTAACGCGCCTTGATAAAAAGTCTTGAAGGGCAAGTTTTCGATAATGATTATCTGATAAATTTTTGGGTATAGAGTTAATAGATGTATCTATTTTAATTCTAATTTTGGATGGAGTTGAAAAAGGGTCTCCTTGTACATGATCTATACAAAGAGTAAATAGAGAAAATTGATAGGAACCTTTAAGTCGTTTGTATGCTTTATATCCTTTACTATCAATGTCATTAAGGATTATTCGAAGGTCTTTTTCATCCATTCTCAATTTATTTTAGACCGATTTCTTTTAATCTCTCATTTAGGTACTCCTCAGCACTATATCGCTTGGAGAGTATCGTCTCTTTATTTGGATGAAGAAATAACGGCATAGAATATCGACTTTTATTTTTATCTTTTTTTGATGGATTTATGACTTGATGAGTTGTGGATGGAAAGTAGCCGCTAGATGCTTCTTGTAGCATGTCACCAGTGTTCACTGCAATCTCTCCGGGGTTACAAACAATGTTTTTCCAATTTCCAGAGTTATCTTTTAATTGTAAACCTGGTTCCGTTCCTGAAAGAAGAAGGGTGATCAAGTTAATATCTTCATGTGCAGCACCTCGAATAGCTCCTGGATCTTCATTTCCGGTTAATGGTGGATAGTGTATTATCCTTAAAAGGTTATTTGGACTTGAATCAATCATTTGAGGTAAAGGAATAGAGAATAAAATTTTGACATTTGGTGGTGTCTGGTCCTGAATCCAGCCTAAAAGTGTGGATGTTAATTGCACAAGTTGGTCAAACAATAAACTCGTTTTATTACTCAGCTCTTTTGGGAAAGCTCCCCAAGGATAAAAATGGTAAAATTCTTTAAGGTCTTTTATTGGGTTTCCTTTTGCATTCTCTAAACCAAAAGGAAAGTAGCCATCTTGAGTACTTTTGTTGTAAAGATAGTTTTTCTTGATGCTACGACTAAAAAACATGTCCCATTCTTCATATACTTCATCTATTAAACTTTTATTTATAGGATGATTTGTCAGAACACTAAAACCTGTTTGGTGCAGTGAGTTAGTAAATGTTGATGGTGCGTTTTTATCTGTATAGTTTACTGTTTTGACATTCATGTGTAAAAAATAGCTTTATTCCGTGATTTTGATCAATTTAATGCCTGCTTTTTTTGCATGCTCAATAATTCTCTCATCTCGATAAAATTCATGGTAATAAATTGTTTTTATACCTGCATTTGCAATGAGTTTAAAACAATTATAACATGGTGAAGCTGTAACAAAAATTTCAGCTTTATCCGTTCGAACACCATTTTTAGCTGCTTGGACGATTGCATTTGCTTCCGCATGAGTTGTTCTAACGCAATGACCGTCGACCATCTCATGACCAGAGTCATCACAATGTGGGAGTCCTTTAATACTACCGTTATATCCAGTAGATAAAATTGTTTTTTTACGGATAATAACAGCACCAACATGTTTTCTATCGCAGGTTGAGCGGGTTGCAACCTCAGTAGCGATATTCATAAAATATTTTTCCCAACTGATACGGGGCTTTTTTTCCATTAGACTGAAATCCTTTTAATTCTTCTCAAGATGCAAAATTTAATAACAAAATTATTTTTTTAAATTAATTGTTTATCAAAAATTTTAACAGCTTGTCTTGGCTCTCCATAATAGATTTTATCGGCAACTTGAGAGACATGAGAAACTAAAATTAAATATGCCCAAGTTGGCACTACAACTCCAGCACAACCTTTTATAATGACTTTTTTATCTTGATATAAACGATAATCTATTTTAGCAACCATCTCTCTAAATGGCTTTTCTCTTATAATCCCATTATCTAAAAAATCATCAAGAGAAATAGTTTCCATCTTAAAAGTATGCTTTTATTTTGATCATTGAGTCACAAAATTTATCAATATCTTCTTCACTATTGTATATGTAAAAACTAATTCTTGCGGTAGAGGTTTCATTTAAGAGAGATAACAATGGTTGTGCACAATGATGCCCAACACGAATTGCGATATTATCTTGATCTAAGAATTGAGCTAAATCTTGAGGATGTATATCCTTAATATTAAAGCTAATTACACCAGATTTTTTTTTGGAAGACCCATGAATTCGAATACCCTCTATGTCTTTAATCTTATCAAAAGCATAATCTGTAAGTTTTTTTTCGTGTTCCTGAATATTCTTCATACCGATAGAATCAAGGTAGTCAACCGCCGCACCTAGGCCAACTGCTTGGGCTATGTTTGGGGTACCTGCTTCAAATTTATAGGGTATTTCATTCCAAGTAGACTCTTCAAATGAAACAGTTTCTATCATTTCACCACCGCCCATAAAAGGATCTAATTCTTCTAATAATTTAGTTTTACCCCATAATACACCAATACCCGTAGGGCCTAGCATTTTATGTCCAGAAAAAGCGTAAAAATCACAACCTAGTTTTGCAACATTGACTTGCATGTGAGGCACCCCTTGAGCTCCATCTGAAATAAAAAGAGCTCCGACTTTATGCGCCATTTTTGCAAGGTCTTCTATTGGGTTTATTGTACCCAAAACATTAGAAATATGCGTGATAGAAACTATCTTAGTTCTCGACGTAAAATATTGTTCAGAGTTATTTAAATCTAATTCACCAATTTTATTAATTGGAAGATACTTGATCTTAACCTTGAACTTTTCAGCCATCATCTGCCAAGGTACTATGTTCGAATGATGCTCCATTTCGGATAGTAAAATTTCATCGCCAGGTTCTAGATTACTAACCAATGATCTCGCTAATAAGTTAATAGATTCTGTAGCACCACTCGTGAATACAATTTCTTTAGAACTCGGAGCATTAATAAACTTTGCTACTTTTTCTCGAGCAGATTCAAATCTTCTAGTCGCTTCATTACCAATGGAATAAATAGCTCGATGAACATTTGCATTTGTTTCTTTATAAAAAGAATCAATCTCTTCAAGAACCTTGCTCGGCTTTTGTGTTGTAGAAGCATTATCTAAATAAATAAGGTCTGAGGAATTGAAGATGGGGAAATCGGCTTTAATATCAGTGGAGAAATGATTCATCTATAGCATTCCTAATTCAAGTTTTGCTTCCTCGCTCATCATATCACGGTTCCACATTGGCTCCCATACTAAATCAACTGAAACGCTTTCTACTCCATTTACAGCATTAATTTTCCGATCAACTTCTTCTGCTATAACAGGACCCATACCACATCCAGGAGCGGTAAGAGTCATTTTAATTACAACTTTTTTATTTTGCTCTGGGCCTTCAATATTAAGATCATAAATCAACCCTAGCTCAACTATGTTAACCGGGATCTCGGGGTCATAACATGTTTTTAATTGATCCCATATTTGCTGTTGGACATCACCATTCTGATCACTTTCAATTGCTTTCTTTTCAATCTTTATTCCTAAAGCATCGACATTCTCTTCGCGAATTTGGACCATGTTTCCATTCATGATGACAGTGTAATTACCACCGAGAGTTTGGGTTATCTTTACTAGGTTTCCAGCTAAAAGTTTTACTTCATCGCCAGAGGGAACCATATAAGCATCAACGTCACGAAGTAAACGAACTGATTCTGTAGGGATCTGATTCATCGCACAAGTCCTTGTATTTTTTCAATAGCACTAGAAAATCCATTTGTTCTTTGACTGGAGATTGAACCATCCAATCCAATAGAAGATAAAATCTGATTACCACTAATTGACAAAATTTCTTTTGCTGGTTGATTGTAAAATATTTTTTCCAAAATAGTTAATAATCCTTTTACAATTTGTGCATCTGAATCTGTTTTGACAGAATAAGTTTTATCGTCATTTTTTATAACGACTACCCATGCCTGTGAAGTACAACCATTAATTTTATTTTCGTTCGTTCGATTATCCATTAGAAAAGAAGTCGAATCTTTGGCTATATCCATTAATTGAATAAATTTATCTTTCGGATCTTCAAACATTGAAAAAATGTTATGGAGATCATCTAAGTTTTCTTGAACTTTCATTAAGATGCGTTGTTTTTAAGCCAATTTTCAAAACGGTCAGAAATAAAGCTTTTGGTTGATTCATGTTTTATTATATCAAATAGTTCAGTAGCAAACCCTCTTACCAAAAGGTTACGCGCACGATCTAAACTTAGACCTCTTGACCGAAGGTAAAAAAGAGCTTCCTCATCTAATGATCCTGTCGTTGATCCATGCGAGCATTTTACGTCATCAGCATAGATTTCTAACTGAGGATTTGAATTCATGATTGCATCTTTAGATAGTAATAAGTTTTTATTTGATTGTTTTGAATCTGTTTTTTGGGCATCGATATTCACAATTGTTTTCCCATTAAAGATACCAGATGATTTATCTTGTAGGATATTTTTAAAGTTTTGTTTACTAATACAATTGGGAGAAAAATGATTTGTTATAATGTGCGCACCCAGTTGTTGGCTGCTACTTGATAAAGATAAACCATTCAATGAGCATTCAGCACCCTGGCCATTTAATTTAGTATGAATATTAAGCCTGGATAATTCAGGCCCTGAAGCAAACTGAAAAAAATCATATTGACTGTTTTGGTTTTGATTTACATCAATATTACTAAAATTTATAGTGCTATCAGAATTTGATTGAATTCTAATATGTCTAAGTTTTGAATTATCTAATAATTGAGCATGTGTAGACGTATTAATAAAAAAATTAGAGCTCTCTCCAACATGATGTTCAATAAGAGTCAGTTCACTGTTCTCTTCAAGCTTTATATTTATATTAGGTGAGACCATTAGTTTATCCTCACTAGAGCTGACAATAAGGAAACGAATTGGTTTCTCAAGAATCTGATTTTTTTTTGTAAAAATATTGAAACTGCTATCCATAAATGCGGTATTCAGAAGCTCAAAAGGTGAATCGGTAGGGGAGCTTATTTCCTCTTTGTGTTTCGAATCTATTAATCCATCAATTATCTCAATTTCTGGAATATGATCAGAAAATTCTTTTTTGTAATGACCATTGAAAAAAGTTAATGTGCTAACGTCCGAGATATGATGCTTTGAAAAATTAAAATCAGTTATTTGGCTATGCTCTGTTTCTGAGACTTTGTACAAAGTCTTCGAAAATTTATTAAGCTTTGTAAAACGCCAATCTTCCCATTTTTTACTAGGTAATCCCGTATCTAAAAACTGATGGAAAGCTTTTTCTTGTATTGGCTTAAATTTTTTTGAAAAGTTAGTTTTATTTAATACTTTTTCAAATTCAGATTGAAAATTTTCTACTTTCATGAATCAAGCCAGTTGTAACCTTTCTCTTCTAATTCTAAAGCTAATTCTTTTCCACCTGATTTGACAATCTTACCGTCAATAAGAACATGTATGAAGTCAGGTTGAATGTATTTTAATAATCTCTGGTAATGAGTAATAACTAAGAATGAGCGTTTAGAATTACGATACCTATTAACACCTTCAGCAATGATTTTTAGTGCATCAATGTCTAGTCCTGAATCCGTTTCATCTAATATTGCAAGCTTTGGTTCGAGAGTCAGCATTTGTAAAATTTCATTACGCTTTTTTTCACCACCAGAAAAACCTTGGTTTACGGGGCGTTGTAAAAATTTTGGGTCCATATCAAGTTCATTTAATTTCTCTTTAATTACTTTCAAGAATCCCGCAGCATCTAGTTCTTTTTGACCTAAATATTTTCGTTTTGCATTCAATGCAGCTTTCAGAAAATATGTGTTGTTCACTCCAGGGATCACTACTGGATATTGGAAAGACATAAAGATACCTTCTAATGAACGTTTTTCGGGTGTCCAGTCAACAATTGATTCATTCTCTAAATGTATGTTACCATTTGTTATTAAGTAGTTATCACGACCAGTAATCACATTAGAAAGTGTACTCTTCCCTGATCCATTTCGCCCCATAATAGCGTGCATTTCACCTGGCTTGACTTCTAGATCAACACCCTTAAGAATAGACTTGTTATCGATCTCTGCATGTAAATTTTTTATTGTTAACATTTGTATAAACCCATTTTCAACCGACACTTCCTTCTAAGCTAACTTCCATTAATTTGGTTGCCTCAACAGCAAACTCCATAGGTAATTCTTTGAAAACATCTTTACAAAATCCATTCACGATCATGGAAACGGCATCCTCAGTAGAGATGCCTCTTTGATTACAGTAGAACATTTGATCTTCTCCAATATTTGATGTGGTAGCTTCATGCTCCATCTGAGCTGAAGGGTTTCTCACATCAATATAAGGAAAGGTATGAGCTCCACATTTATCACCTATTAAAATGGAATCACACTGTGAAAAGTTTCTTGCATTATCAGCACCTTTCATAATCTTTACTTCGCCACGATATGTTTGTTGTCCTTTCCCAGCTGAGATCCCTTTTGAAATAATTGTACTTTTTGTGTTTTTACCGATGTGAATCATCTTAGTTCCAGTATCTGCTTGCTGAAAATTATTTGTAACAGCGACTGAATAAAATTCACCGACTGAGTTATCACCTTTTAAAATACAAGAAGGATATTTCCACGTTACAGCTGAACCCGTTTCAACTTGAGTCCAAGAAATCCGCGAGTTTTCTTCAAGGCAGATACCACGCTTGGTCACAAAATTATAGATTCCACCAGCGCCAGTTTCAGGATTCCCAGGGTACCAGTTCTGAACTGTTGAATATTTAATTGTTGCATTTTTATGAGCAACTAATTCTACTACTGCGGCGTGTAATTGATTCTCATCGCGCATCGGAGCGGTGCAACCTTCAAGGTAGCTAACGTGACTTCCCTCATCAGCTATAATAAGTGTCCTTTCAAATTGACCTGTATTTGCTTCATTTATTCTGAAATAAGTTGAAAGCTCCATTGGACAGCGCACACCCTTGGGTATATAAACAAAGGATCCGTCCGTAAAAACAGCAGAATTAAGAGTTGCATAATAATTATCGCTGTGAGGTACAACGCTACCAAGATATTTTCGTACCATGTCAGGATATTTTTTAACTGCTTCAGAAAAACTACAAAAAATTATTCCCTCTTTTTTCAAATCTTCTTTAAAAGTTGTTGCTACCGAAACACTGTCAAAAACAGCATCAACTGCTACTCCAGAAAGCATTTTTTGCTCTTCTAATGGAATACCCAGTTTATTATATGTTGCAAGTAGTTCGGGGTCTACTTCATCTAAGCTTCCAAGCACTTTCTTTTTTGGTGCTGAAAAATAGCTTATCGCTTGATAGTCTATTTTTTCATATTTTACATTCGCCCATGTTGGTTCAGGAGATTTTTTCCAAAGTGAAAAAGCTTTTAAACGCCAATCTAAAAGCCACTGAGGTTCTTCTTTCTTTTTTGATATTGTACGAATGACTTCTTCATTTAACCCAGGCGGTATTGTATCGGATTCAATATCTGAAACAAAGCCATATTCATAGTCCTTGTTAAGGTTTGAGTCTATTATTTGTTGTTCATTTGACATATTTTTATAAATTATTGAGGGATGAAAATTTATTAAGCGGAAAAACTGGTTCCACAACCACAAGTCCGTTCGGCATTTGGATTCTTAATCTTAAATCCGCCATTTAATAAATCATTAGAGTAATCAATTTCTACATTTTGTAGGTATAACCAGCTTTTGAGCTCGCAGATGACTGTCAATCCATTAGATTTAAAAACTTTATCAAATTCTAATTTTTCTTTTTCAAAGTCCATTTTATAAGTCATACCGGAACAACCGCCACCTTCGACAGACATACGAAGAAGATAATCTTCCTTGCTATCTGCTTTCATCACAGTTTTGAGCTGATTAACAGCATTTTTTGTTACAGTGATGGAAGCATCTTTAAACTCATTTTGTTGAGTCTCAATAGACTTTTCACTCTTTATCATTTCATTCATTATTCCCACTCCAAATTGACTTTTTGTTCGTTTTTTTGAGAAACGACAGGGTCGAAACCTAGTTTTTCGCGCGCTAAATCAGTCATCATTTCAGGCTTCCAAGGTGGATCAAAGGTGACTTCAACTTGTGTTTTTTGAATATGATTTAACGTTTTAATTTTTTCTTTAATATCATCGGCCATCTGTTGCCCCATGCTACACCCTGGAGTAGTGAGCGACATGACTATCTTAACATTTTGAACTTTGTCTTCTTCTTTAATATCAATCTCATATATTAGACCTAGGTTCCATAAATCAATTGGAATCTCCGGGTCATAGCATGTTTTTAAGAGTTCTATTATTTCTTCTTTTGTATTCATTAGTACGTAATCTCGGCCAGTGTCATTTTATCAAACATAGCTCTGATTGAATCATTTATTCTGTTAATTGGAGTACGAATAGTACAATTATTAAGTTGGTCACATCTAGAATCAAAATAACAATCCATAATGCCTACAGGGCCTTCCATAATCTCAAAAAAACTAGTCATATTTATTTTTCTTGGATCCGTTGCTAGTTTGTAACCACCTAAAGGGCCTTTAATGGATATTAAAATTTTATTTTTAACTAAACTTTGTAATATTTTTGCTAATAATTCTTTCGGGATATCATATTTCAGAGCTATCTCTTTCGATGAAGATAAATCACCTTCTTGGTTTTGCTGTAAATGACGCAAAGCAATAAGGGCATACTCAACTTTTCTTGTAATTTTTAACATAGTGATTTTCCACGATAAATTTAATTATAATAGTAGAGTATAAACAAATAGATTATTGCGACTAAATTAGTCGGGTATAAGTTATTTGACTGTGATGAGGTGGTGTCTTCTTGTTGTTATTTCCCCAATAATTTTTGCTGAATAATTCGTGAGTTCAACATACTTTTTTGCTTGATCTTGAGGGAGAGTGATGAGCAATCCTCCTGATGTTTGAGCATCTGCTGTTAGCAGTTGCTGGGTAGTGTTTAGTCCTATATCAAAGTTTATAAAGTCTTTAACATAGTTTAAATTTCTTTTTGTCCCACCAGGTATGATACCAGACTCAGCTAATTCGAAAACAGAGGGTAAGAACTCTAGCTTTGAAAAGTCTATTGATGCTGAAAGGTTACTTGCTTGGCATAATTCCTTTAAATGACCTAAAAGACCAAAACCTGTTACATCTGTAACGGCATGGGCATCAAAATTTTTAAGATCCTCTGCAGCTTGCATATTAAGTAAACTCATTGATTTACTTGCCGCTTCAATGCTCTCAATCGAGGCTAATCCTTTTTTTGTTGCTGTTGCAATAATCCCCGTTCCTAATGGCTTAGTCAAAATAATAGAATCATTAACTTTTGCATCTGAATTCCGCCACATTTTATGCTCTTCGACTTCACCAGTAACAACAAGACCATATTTAGGCTCTTTATCGTCAACTGAGTGACCGCCAACAATAGGTATCCCTGCTTCTTCCGCTTTATCTGCCCCACCTTGTAATATTTGTTGGAGAATCTCTTTTGGCAAATCATTGATTGGGAAACCAACAATATTTAGAGCAAAGAGCGGTTTTCCACCCATGGCATATATATCTGAAAGGGCATTTGCAGCGGCAATTTGACCGAACTCGTAAGCATCATCAACGATTGGTGTGAAAAAGTCTACAGTTTGGATTAAGATTCGCCCATCATCTAGACGTATAGCAGCGGCATCATCTGCACCATCAAACCCAATGAGTACAGAGTCGTGTTTCTCTACTTTTAATTTGCTTAATACATCAGAAAGGTCACCCGGACCAATTTTGCATGCTCATCCAGAACCGTGGCTATGTAGCGTAAGTCTTATTTTTTTTTTATCATTCATTTATTAATTAGGCCTCATCCTGAGCAAGTGATATCAAACCATCATTTGCGGTTAAGGTAAAAATAGTGTTTTTATCTGGTATTAAGGAAATACCAAACATCTTATCTTTATTTTTTTGTTCTGATTGGAGCTGTACTCCTAAAATGACCTCATCTCTTAGCTGCGCAGCTTGAACGCATTCACCATATT
Organism: Fidelibacterota bacterium; assembly: GCA_028338895.1. Lineage (GTDB taxonomy): Bacteria > Fidelibacterota > Marinisomatia > Marinisomatales > UBA1611 > JAOLAV01. The sequence continues at coordinate 288 of JAOLAV010000005.1, read as the reverse complement.
GAATAGAAATAGAGTCTTTTTCCGCAAAATTAAAATAGTAGCTAGCGGGTTTAATATAAAGTTCACTGCCTTCGGCTTTAAATAAATCATCATAGACATCTAAAGCTAAAGGTTCTTCAGAAACTTGAGCCATTATCTGTGACACAAATTGGTTGGAAACCATAAAGTCTTCAACTCCACTATTTAAAATTATATCGATATTGTCACTGTCCATTACTTCTGTAATTAATTTTGGCCATTTTTTTTCTATTTTATTTCCTAGGCCAATATTCTTTGATGAATTAAGTA